>DAIQOU010000362.1:0-5184 GCA_036787725.1 Bacteroidales bacterium | reverse complement strand
AGCCGACCGGGTAAATAATTCGGTCGTATTCGAAGGAGAATTAAGAGAGCCGGCTCAAATAATCCAAGCAGAAAGACTCAGAAAAGCGCTTGATCAATACGGGAAAGTGATTTTATATATTAATTTTATTCCTAAAAATGCAGGACTAAAGCCCGACGGGGTGAAAGCGGTGGATGAAATAGCCAAATTAATGAATTTGGATCGCAGCTTGAGGCTGTCGATTGAAGGGTATACCGACAATGTCGGTTCTGTCGAGTTTTGCAGAAAGCTGGCACATGAACGAGTTAAGTCTGTCACGAACAGGCTTCAACAATTAAATATTGAGAGTTATCGTCTGAAAACAGCAAGCTACGGATCGGAAAGGCCTGTCGAAACAAACGACACAGAAGAAAACAGGATGAAAAACAGGCGAATCGAACTCATCAAATCCAATGTAGTGGACGCTCGTCGGATAAAAGAAGAAATTGAACAAAACGGGAAGGCCATTTTACATATCCGATTTGATAGCGGAAAGTCTACCTTCAGTCCGGAAGGAATGGAAGCTGTAGATGAAATTGCGATATTAATGCAAGAAGATAAAGAATTAAAACTGTCCATTGAAGGACATACCGATAATGTCGGTTCTTTTGATCTGAACCGGGAATTATCGGTAGCACGCGCACGTGCCGTAGTAAAAAGGTTAGAAACATTAAATATTTCGGGAAAAAGATTAAGAGCTTCCGGATATGGTTCGGAGCACCCGTTAGTTCCCAATACAACAGAAAGTAACAAAGCAAAAAACCGAAGAGTGGAAATTGTAAAAATCCGATAATTCAAGTCGGAATGAACGGCATAAAAACAACTTGCCTGCTATTTTTGCAGGCTCTCTCCGGAATGTCCGGATTATACCTCATCTTGTTTCTACTTTTTTATCACTTCGGCAAAAAATTAGAACAAATTGATTAATTTTGTGACATTTAAAAATCAAACCCAAATATACATTTTAATATGTCAACTGCAAAAAGCATAAAGAATGCTCTTATTTCAGTATTTTACAAAGACGGATTAGACGAAATATTGAAAAAATTAAATCAAGAAGGAGTTTCCTTTCTTTCTACAGGAGGAACTAAACAGTTTATAGAGTCGTTGGGATTCCCTTGCGAATCGGTTGAAAACCTCACCGGTTATCCTTCTATTTTGGGAGGGAGAGTAAAAACACTTCATCCGAAAGTTTTTGGCGGAATACTGGCTCGAAGAGACAATGACACAGACAAACAACAATTAAAAGAATATGATATCCCCGAGATTGATCTGGTCATTGTAGATCTTTATCCTTTCGAAGAAACCCTTAACTCGGGAGCAGAAGAACAAGCGATTATCGAGAAGATCGATATAGGAGGGATTTCCCTCATCCGAGCTGCGGCCAAAAATTTCAACGATATACTTATCGTGGCTTCAAAACAACAATATACTCCTCTATTGGATATGTTGAATAAAAATGGAGCTTCTTCTTCTTTAGAAGATCGAAAATGGTTCGCCAAGGAAGCCTTTGCGGTATCTTCAGGTTATGATACTGCGATATTCAACTATTTTGACCAAGGAGAAAATTCTCACCTTCGAATGGCCGGCGATAACCGGAATAAATTAAGATATGGAGAGAATCCGCATCAGACCGGATCTTTTTACGGTCATTTCGATATTATTTTTGATCAATTGCAAGGAAAAGAAATTTCATACAACAATTTGTTGGATATTGATGCAGCAATGAACCTGATAGCCGAGTTTGACGAAACTACTTTTGCCATATTAAAACATAACAATGCGTGTGGAATAGCTTCTCGTCCTACTGTTTCGGAAGCATGGAAAGATGCATTGGCAGGTGATCCCATCTCTGCATTCGGAGGAGTATTAATTACCAACAGAGAAGTAGACAAGGATTCTGCCGAAGAGATAAATAAATTATTTCTGGAAGTCATAATCGCGCCGGGATATGCTCCGGAAGCATTGGAAATTCTTAAACAAAAAAAGAACAGGATCATTCTCATACAAAAATCGGCCCCGGAAGGAAAAACGCAATTCCGATCCCTTCTTAACGGGATTTTAGTACAAGATAAAGATATAAGCATTCAAACCGAAGCGGATTTAAAACCGGTGACCAAACGAATACCCGACAGTCGGGAAGTTGAAGACCTGTTGTTCGCCAACAAACTGGTAAAAAATACAAAATCAAATGCAATCGTTTTAGCTAAAAATAAACAATTGTACGCGAGCGGTGTCGGACAAACATCCAGGGTGGATGCCCTAAAACAAGCTATTGAGAAAGCTCGTTCATTCGGTTTTGACTTAACCGGAGCAGTAATGGCCTCGGATGCCTATTTTCCTTTTCCCGACTGCGTGGAAATTGCCCATGAAGCAGGCATAACCGCCGTGATTCAACCGGGAGGATCCATCCGGGACGATCTGTCCATTGAATATTGCGACTCACACAACATGGCGATGGTAACTACCGGAGTCCGGCATTTTAAACATTAAATAACGTCAGAAAAACAGGATACATAAATGGGATTATTTTCTTTTACACAAGAAATCGCTATAGACTTGGGGACTGCCAATACAATCATTATATGCAATGATAAAATTGTGGTGGATGAGCCTTCAGTGGTAGCCATGGACAGGCATTCCAAAAAATTATTGGCTATCGGAGAAAAAGCACGCCAGATGCACGGAAAGACACCGGAAGATATAAGGACAATCCGTCCGCTTCGCAACGGAGTCATTGCCGATTTTTATGCTGCGGAACAAATGATTCGCGGAATGATAAAAATGATTAACTCCAGGCCCAAATTATTCCCGCCATCTCTTAAAATAGTTATTTGTATGCCTTCCGGCAGCACCGAAGTTGAAAGACGTGCCATACGAGACTCTTCCGAACGAGCCGGCGGACGGGATGTATATCTGATATATGAACCGATGGCTGCTGCGATCGGAATGGGATTGGATGTATTGGCTCCGGAAGGAAATATGGTTGTTGATATCGGAGGAGGAACAACCGAGATTGCCATTATTTCGCTGGGTGGAATCGTCTCCAACAAATCGATACGAATAGCAGGTGATGACCTGACAGCCGATATAATGGAATACATGGGACGTCAACATAATATGAAGGTGGGAGAACGTACTGCCGAATTAATAAAAATAAATGTGGGAGCAGCTTCGGTAAATCTGCCGGATCCGCCGGATGATTATGTAGTATACGGTCCGAACCGTATGACTGCTTTACCGATGGAGGTCCCGGTTTCTTACCAGGAGGTAGCCCATTGTTTGGATAAATCCATCTCTAAAATCGAAACTGCAGTTCTCAGTGCGTTGGAACAAACTCCTCCCGAATTGTATGCAGATATCGTTCGTAACGGAATTTATCTGGCCGGCGGAGGAGCATTATTAAAAGGATTAGACAAACGATTGGAAGACAAAATCAATATTCCTTTTCATATTGCCGAAGATCCCCTGCATGCAGTAGCAAAAGGAACCGGAATAGCATTAAAAAATATAAGTAACTATAAATTTCTTTTTAAAGAGTAGACCATCTTTATCGGAATGAGGAATCTTATTACTCTCATTATAAAAAATGTATATTGGTTATTCTTCTTATTATTGATCGCACTTTCCGTACTCATGATTATTAATAAGGAAAATTCCTATCAATACAGCAAATATTGGAATTTGGAGCAGGAATTTGTAGGCACTGTATTCTCCGTTTCTGAAGTTGTCACCTCTTACATCGGATTAAAACCGGCCAATGAGGAATTAACGAAACGAGTGGCAGAACTGGAGAGTCAAACCTTTTTTCTGAAAAATCATATCCAAAACACAAAAGATTCTTCTGCGTTTGAACCTATATTTGAAGATGCTCCGGATTTTTCATTACAATTTATCAGAGCAAAAGTAATAAACAACAGTATTGCCGGGATGAATAATTTAATAACTCTAAATAAAGGTTCGGCCGACGGAATAGAAGCTGACATGGGGGTTTTCTCTCCACGCGGGGTTGTTGGAATTATCATGAAGGCTTCTACTCATTTCTCCATTGTAATACCGATTCTCAATTCCAAATCCAATTTAAGTTGTAAAATACAACGTTCCAATTATGCAGGTTCATTAAAATGGGATGGAAAGGATACTCAATTCGCCTATTTAGAGGTTCCCAGACATGCAGTTTACAGCATTGGAGACACGATCGTTACCACGGGTTACTCTTCTGTCTTTCCGGAAGGTATTCGGGTAGGAGTTGTTACCGATTCGGAAAAAACAAAGAATGACAACTTTAATTCGTTGAAGATAAAACTACTGACAGATTTCAACACATTGAAAGATGTATTAGTAGTTAAAAATCCATATCGAGAAGAACAGGAACTCTTGGAAGAAGATGCAGAAAAAATAATTAAAAGAGAGGGTCTGTAATGATGATAAGTTGGATACGCCAAATAGCATTGTTTTTTTCTTTTATTTTTTTACAGGTCTGGATTTTCAATAAAATCAACCTATGGGGAGTAGCAACTCCGCTATTTTACATTTATTTCATTATAAAAATACCTGTAAATACAAATCGGAATTGGGGGTTGTTTCTCGCCTTTTTACTCGGCTTCTTCATCGATATGTTTAGTTATACAAGAGGTTTTAACACCTTGGCATGTACTGTAATCGGATTTATAAGACCCTATGCCCTTAATTTCTTTTCGCCCCGCGATGGAATTGAATTCGGAGAACCTTCCGTGAAAAATTTAGGAAAAGGGTTATTTGTGCGCTATGTTGTATTCTTGACATTACTTCATCATATTACGTTATTTTGCATTGAATCTTTTTCTTTTTTTGATCCTTTACATTTATTATTAAGGATTGCGGGAAGCAGCATTCTAACGATAATATTCATTTTAATTGCTGACAGATTAACTTGGGAAAAGACAAAATCGTGAAAACTCCAATTGAAAATCCGGACGGAAGAATAAAATTTATTATTGGTTTTATTTGCGTAGTGGTAAGTTTGTATGCTATACAACTTTTCAATTTGCAAATTCTCAGTAAGGATTATAAAGCATCGGCAGACAGCAATGCTTTTTTTAAGAAAACACGATATCCTTCCCGCGGCTCCTTATATGACAGAAATGGGGATTTACTGGTTTTTAATCAAGCCGCTTACGATTTAAT
>DAIQOU010000361.1:0-5195 GCA_036787725.1 Bacteroidales bacterium | reverse complement strand
TCTTTTCTATTGCTGTCACTCCGAACCACACCTCTTCTCCCATATCTTCTATTTCTGTTTCAAACCGGATGTGATTTTCCCGAGCCAAGAATTGAAAACGAAGACAAATTTCGCGGATGAATTCCAAAGGGTTTCCTTTTTGCAGTTTCAACCGGGTACGATTGGACTCCAGCTTGTTGAAATCGATCAATTCTTTAATCAGGTTCATCAGGCTGCCGGCATTTTTCAATACCAATTCCAAATTCGTCTTTATCTTTTCCGACAGGTCGTAGCCGTTTAACATTTGTTGTACGGGTGCCATGATAAGGGTAAGCGGAGTTTTAAACTCATGAGAGATATTTGTGAAGAATGTTTTTTTCAGTTCGTTCATTTCTTCCAACTTTTGCTTTTCCAGTTGATTGATGCGAATCATGTTTTTTTCCTGCAGTCGTTTATAGTAGAACCTTAATATTAATCCGGATAGAATTAAAAATAATAAGATATACAGAAAGTAAGCCCATCCGGATTGATAAAATGGAGGATTAATAATGATTTCCATCGTACGAATATTGGAATCATCCCAAGTATTTCCCGAAGAAGATGCTCTTACTCGGAAGATGTACCGGCCGGGGGATAAACTGGAGAATACAATGCGTCGCTGATTGTTTACTACTTGCCATTCGGAACTGACCCCTTCCATTTGTATGGCGTAGGTTATGTTTTCGGCATGTCCGAGAGAAATGCCTGCATATTCTATCCCGAAAAATCGGGCTTGTTTATGATTGAGTTCAATCTTTCGGGTATTATCAATATCCCGTGGGAGTGGAGAGTTTTTGCCGGCAGAAGTCATCTTTTCATCTCCGATGATCAATCCGGTAAAAATAATGTTTGGAAAATTATCTTTTCGACTGAGTGATTGAGGGTCAAATGAGATCATACCGCTTACAGTACCCAGATAGATATCCCCTTTCCGGTCTTTCAAGGAAGATGAATAATTAAAATGATTGGTCGGTAATCCTTCTTCTGTTGTATATTTAGTGAGACGGGTTGTTTTTTTATTATAGCTGAATAAACCGTCGTTGGTGGTTATCCACAGATTCTTCATATTGTCTTCTATCAGGCTGTAAATACAATGTTCTTGCAGAATTCCTTCCGATAAGAACGACCGGAAATCATTAGTTTCTTCTCTATATAAAAATAATCCTCCGTTATTTGTTCCAACCCAGATATGTCGATCCGAATCTTCCAATACAGCCGTTATATAATTATCGGATAGATATCCCGGCTTGTTTTGAGCAGTCCACCGTTGTATGCTTTCTTGCCGGGGATTATAACAAACCAATCCGCCGGAGCGTAATCCCAACCAGAGGTTTTCTTCCCGGTCTTCTGTAATACAATATATGAAGTGAGTGGAAAGTAAATTATTGGGAACCTTCTCAAACCGGTCGTTACTCTTATTATAATAACGTAAGCCCAATGCGGTACCTATATACACAGTTCCGTTTTTAGAGGCGTGTAAGGAAAATATATTGTTGGCCGGCAGATCGCTGTTGCTTGTGTTATAATTCTTAAATTGCTTGTTTCTCAAATTACAGGAAGTTAAACCACCCAAGAAGGTCCCTATCCACAAATTGTTGTCTTTATCTATTTGCAGTGAATGTATATTGTCTGATTTGATTTGAGGATGCTCTATTTTCCGGAAAGTTTCTGTTTCTTTATTGAATTGGTGTAATCCTCCATCTTCTGTTGCAATCCATATGGTTTCATTATTCTCCTCAATCAGTTGTCGGATCGCCTTCCCTTTTAACCGGCCCGGCCCATAGCCTGCATTATAATATTTGATCTGTTCGAAGTCTTTATAGAACACATTTACCCCTCCAAAATAGGTGCCGATCCAACTATTTTCGTTTCGGTCCAACGCTATGGAGTAAATAGCATTATCGTTCAATCCGAACCGATCGGTATAATCTTGGCAAATATAGTCTGATGAAAGGTTATTCTTTAAAAGGATAATTCCTTTTTCGGTACCGAACCACATACGTTCGTGCGAATCGCAGGAAATGGAACGAATTACGCCGCTGGGCATCTCGGTATCTTTACCGATTCGTTTTATTTCGGCTGTTTGGATATTATAACGTAGAATACCGTTTCCGTTTTGGCCTGCCCATATATTATCTTCCGGATCGATAAATAAAGATATGATTTGGTCTTCGGCTGTCGGATTGTTTTTATCCTTGGCGACATTTGTCTGTGTCAGTTTGCTGAAATCGCTGTTATATCCCCTCAATCCGTTTCCTCCTACCCATAAGGTATTCGACCGGTCTACAGCCAAAGCGATGGCTCGGTTGATCTTTTGTTCTTCTTCTCCTATAGTTACGGGCAGAAAGCGTTCTTTTTCTTCATCATAAAAGTACAATATATCGGCAGCACAAAACAAGGTGAGTTCTTTATTTTGTGCAAAAGAAGTTACTTGTATATTTGGTACATCGTATTGAATGAATTCGTCTTTATCCGGAATATACCGACAAATACCTTGATCAGTTCCTATCCATATTCTTTTTTGCCGGTCTTGGAAGATAGACCGGATAAAGCTGTGGGGCAAGCTGTTTATTTCGGCTATATTATGCAGGTAGGTATGCATTTCGTATCCGTTGTATTTACATAGGCCGTTTCGGGTACCAAACCACATGAGTCCTTTATCATCTTGTAAAATACAAGTAACATGATTTTGAGTCAACCCGTTGTCACTGGTAATGTGATTAAACCGAAGATTAAGCACTTCAGCAGTTGCCTGCCGGTGAACCGACACGCTAAGGAGTAATA
This sequence comes from Bacteroidales bacterium, assembly GCA_036787725.1. Classification (GTDB taxonomy): domain Bacteria; phylum Bacteroidota; class Bacteroidia; order Bacteroidales; family Azobacteroidaceae; genus DAIQOU01. The sequence continues at coordinate 2,393 of DAIQOU010000361.1, read as the reverse complement.
TTACGGGGATCATCAGCCTGTATATTCTGTTTCGTATGGACATAGATCGGTAGAATTAAGAATCGGAAATTCCGCGATGATTTATAATTGTATTTATATATTGAGTTGCTTTTGTTTTCTTCTTATCATCTGTTAGCTCGTAAATGCCGTAAAGAGATTCAGCCGGTATCGTAATGACAATTAAATTCGATAGAGAATCATATGCAATATTAATAAAAAAAAGGATGTAAAAGGATGTTCGGAACAATTGTCTTGGCATTTAGAACAAAATTACCCCTCTGCCATTCTTCCGACTCCTACATTTGCCAATGAATTATTAATTTAATACAGGATACTCATGAAAAAACAATTTTTACTTACGACGGCTCTTTGTGCCGCTTTTTCGATCCAAGCTCTCCGAGCTGATGATGTGATTCTTCCTGAAGGAATGGAAATACTGACACCAACCGGTGTTGAAGTTACGGTAGGTACTGTCCGGGCTTATGATAAAGCGAAACCTTTGACGGTTGCCGGAAGTAAAAGTTCCGGATATAAAATATTTTTTACAGCCAAAGATGCAGCACACGGTGAAGAGTTATGGGTTTCGGACGGAACCGCTTCCGGCACTAAAATGGTAAAAGATATTTATCCGGGAGCAACCAGTTCCAATGTCAGCTACATTACACGCTTTAATGATAAGGTAGTATTTCAGGCGGTAGCCAATGATGATGACGGAGCGGAACTGTGGATTTCGGACGGGACCGAAGCCGGAACTTATATGTTGATGGACATTAATTTATTGGGAGATTCCGAACCTGCCGGTTTTACTCAACTGGATGAGAACCGTTTTATTTTTGCAGCCCGCGACTTTGAAAGCGATACTTATGGGGATGTTCCTCAACGGTGGTTATGGATCTCTGATGGTACGGAAGAAGGAACCCGCTTGCTGAAAGATTGTAAGGTGATATATCCCGGTGCCGCTTCCGCCAACGATGATGTCCATTTTGTACGCGTGGGACGCAAGGTATTTTTTAAAGCAGATACCAAAGATGAGAAGTATGGAGAAGAACTTTGGGTTACGGATGGTACGGAAGCCGGTACTTTTATGCTGGCAGATATAAATAAAACAATTGCTAATGAAAGTACCGGAGCTACTGCCGGAGCTCAGTTAGATTGGTTTACTAATTTCAAAAACGAGAAACTATTCTTTATTGCTTATTCTGATGAGTACGGTAGTGAACCGTGGGTAACCGACGGGACTCCGGAAGGAACTTATATGATTGCCGACTTAACCGAAGGATATGAAGAAAACGGGAACCCCAGAGGGCATGGAGCCTTTACACCGCGAGTTTACGGAGACCATGTATATTTCAGAGGATACCATCCGACATACGGATTGGAATTATATAAAACAGATTTCACAAAAGAAGGAACATATGTGGTGTTTGATATAAATAAAAATCCTATCGCAACCGGAACAGCCAACGGTTCTCCCGATTTATTTTGTGAATTTGATGGTGTTCTTTTTATGAAAGGAGCAACCGGAGGGGATGCTGCCGCTACCGATCCTATTAATTACGGGTTGGAACTTTTCTATACGAATGGAACGGAACAGGGAACCCGAATGCAATCGGATTTGAATCCCGGTGTGGGACCGAATGCAGCATGGGAAGGAATCGTAATCTCGGGAAGCTTTTATTTCAGAGCACAGGATAAAACTCCTCCGGCCGGATCAAGCCAATATTGGGAACTTTTCAGTATGGACAGTAAAGACCAATTTCCTCGTCAGGTAGTGGATCTGGGAGAAGGTCCGGACTTTGTCCATAGTTTACGTAACATGAAGGGAGACTTGTATTTTACAAGTACCATCATAAAAAGCCTGTTCAAATATCATTATCGTAAGCCCGGATTTGATCCCGAAAAAGACGTAGAAGAACAAGATCCGGTCTTTGGGCCCGGCGGCGGAACCGGTATTGTTTCCGAGAAAGCAAATAGAGCTTCTATTCATTTCTATCCCAACCCGGCACGAGACATTATTCATATTGAATCGGATTCGGAAATCAAAGGATACAGTATTTTTGATTTGACAGGTCGGAGTGTTATGTCTCATACAGGAAGTGAAACCACTGTATCGGTATCTAAATTAAACAAAGGGATGTATATATTGTCTGTAGACAATTCCGCAGGACGGGCGAGTTCACGACTTATAATTGAATAATTGATAAACGAATATACCGGAAGAGAAAACATTCTTCTCTTCCGGTATATATTTTAATTGTAATGGAAAGGATATCATGAAAAAACTAATGTATTCTATTGTAGCGACTTTTCTTTTTCTGTATTTACCGGTAAGTTTTCTATATTCGCAATCTGTAGAGAATATAAAAGGTACCGTGCTGGATGCGAAAACCCGG
>DAIQOU010000360.1:0-5213 GCA_036787725.1 Bacteroidales bacterium | reverse complement strand
GCGGGTGCCCGCCGAGAAAACCCATGTCGGGGATAACCGATTGATAAATACAGTTATAAGAATCTATTTAATATAAACTCTAATAAATATTTTTTTTATTTTCCGGTTATAAATGACCCTATTCTTCCGATTGGTTCGGTTGATTAAAGGTTCGGAAATCTGTTTTCTATTCGGAGTGATTGAAGTCCAAATTGTATAATCAGAGGTTGACAAATTAAAACCAAGGGATCGACAGAAGGATAGTCGATCCCGGTAATTGCTTAAATTCCGGACAAATTTAGCTTTGTATTTTAAAATATGGAAAAAATTATAGAAACCTCCATGTAAGTATATGAATAGATTTTTATAAATTGAGTGAGGTTTGCAAATATATAAATAAATTTTATTTGATTATTATTAATTGAATATTTATTTTTTGGACTCTTTTTATAAGGATAAAATATAAGGTAATTTATTGAATTTTGGAAAGATAAGGCAATATCTATTTGTTTTTTATATATCTGCCAAGAGAGAAATACTTTGGTAGAACAGGTAAATTTTCCAATATATAATCACCTTGTTGTAAATGATATAATAATTAGAGAAGGTTGGCAAAATCCGGCCAACCTTCTTTTGATAGTCAATATTTAATTTTGGTTAAAAAGGGGAAAATCTGTCAACTATAGTCCTTTCTTCATGTTAGATAGATAACGGATAGGTAAAAACAGAATTCAATCAGTCATAAAAAAAGTGGGCTTTTTCTTCTGCCTAATTCTTTGGTTTCTGGACAACCATTGCAGTAGGACGAGAAAAAGCCCACGTTATTCACGTGGGCACTGCCTTAATTTTTCCTGCAATTATAAATTTGTCCAGAATTTAAGAATGAAAAAATTATGACAATGTCTAAATATCGTATGTTATTATTTGTATATTTCTATTTTTTAAAGTTTTTTCAAAAGTACCATATTCGAGATAACAATTCAAATAATTCTCTGTTTTTTTATCGGGATTTGGGATTTTAATTTCTAACATTTACTAACAAAAGCAATAACGAGATAAAGATTCAACCGGTGATTTTCCCGGCCAGAAGGTTCCCCAACCAAACGGCTGCTATTCCGATAATTATACTTCCCCCCGTATAAAGGAAAGAAGTCCAATAACATTCATTTTTAAGCAAATACAGGTTTTCTGCAGAAAAAGCAGAAAAAGTGGTATACCCTCCGCAGAACCCCGTAATAAGCAACAACTTGGAATGGAGTCCGATCCGGTTATTTTCGGACAGGCTTCCCAACAGGCCGATAAGAAAACACCCGGAAATATTTACTGCAAAAGTATAGATCGGAAATCCTGCAGAATAATATTTCATCATTCCCATGGAGAGTAAGTAACGCAATATGCTTCCCATTCCTCCTCCCACTCCTACAAACAGAATATTTTTTATCATAGAATTACAAAGATACATAATTCTTCAAATACCTATCCGCAGTCTTATTTTATTTTGCCCGGTACAATTCCAACTTTTTTAATTAAGTTTGTAAAAGTATATATACACTATAACTTTAGTATTATGATTAATCAGGCTTTAATAAATCCTCGCAGTATTGTCGTTGTCGGAGGATCCAATAAAACATCCAAGCCCGGAGGGAATTGTGTCCGAAACCTGATCAACGGGAAATATTCGGGAGAACTGTATGTCGTGAATGCAAAAGAGACTGAGGTGCAGGGGTTAAAATCCTATCAACATGTGTCGGAAATCCCGGTTACCGATTTGGCCATTATTTCCATTCCTGCTTCTTCTTGTTTAGAAACGGTGACTATTTTGGCCAAAGAAAAAGGAGTCAAAGCCTTTATTATGTTTACGGCCGGATTTGGAGAAGAAACCGAAGAAGGAGGATTATTGGAAAAACAGATTGCAGAAGTGGCCAACGAAGCGGGAGCAAGTCTGATCGGTCCCAACTGTATAGGTATATTGAATCGATATCATCATAGTTTGTTTACATTGCCCATTCCGGAGATTGATCCGAATGGTATCGATATGATTTCCAGTTCCGGAGGAACGGCTTTATTTATTATAGAATCTTCTATGAAGATGGGATTGCGTTTCAATTCCGTGTGGTCTATCGGCAACGGGATTCAGGTAGCGGTAGAAGATGTGTTGGAGTATATGGACAACCATTTTAATCCCGATACAGATCCCAAGATTAAATTGTTGTATATCGAGAGTATAAAAGATCCGGACCGGTTATTGGAACATACGTCTTCCCTTATTCGAAAAGGATGTCGTATTGCCGCCATTAAATCCGGAAGCTCCGAATCCGGCAGTCGTGCTGCCTCTTCTCATACCGGTGCGATGGCGAATCCGGATTTGGCGGTAGAAGCTCTGTTCCGAAAGGCGGGAATTGTCCGTTGTTTTAGCCGGGAAGAATTGGCTACTGTAGGTGCTGCCTTTACTTTGAAAGAGTTGAAAGGGAAAAATATTGCGATTGTTACACATGCCGGCGGACCGGCTGTTATTCTTACGGATGCCTTATCCAAAGGAGGATTAAGTATTCCCAAACTGTCGGGTACACCGGAAGCTGAGGAATTAAAGAAACACTTGCTTCCCGGAGCTTCCGTAAGTAATCCGATTGATATTTTGGGAACGGGAGAACCTAACCATCTCGGGGTAGCAATCGATTATTGTGAAGAAAAGTTTGAGAATATTGATGGAATCGCCGTTATTTTCGGCAGTCCCGGATTGACACAAGTGTATGAAGCCTATGATGTATTGGGTCAAAAGATGAAAGATTGTATTAAACCGATCTTTCCTATATTGCCATCGGTGACTACCGCTTGGGATGAAACGGATTATTTCATCAAAAAAGGCTATGTCAATTTCAGCGATGAGGCCGGGTTGGCCAATGCATTGATAAAAATCATTAAAACTCCATGTCCGTTAGCTAATAATTTAGAATTAAAGGGAGTAGATGTCCCGTTGATAAGGCGGATTATCGATAATATTCCCGGAGAAGGATATATAGAACCTCACTATGTACAGGCTCTCTTTCGGGCTGCCGGTATTCCGTTTGTAGAAGAATTGGTTTCGGATGAGTGGGAAAAGGTGGCGCAATTTGCCGAAAAAGCAGGTTATCCGGTGGTGGCAAAATGTGTAGGACCTGTTCATAAGTCAGACATTGGAGGGGTTGCATTGAATATTCGTTCCAAAAAGCATTTATCCATAGAATTTGAGCGATTGATGAACCTTCCCGGAGCCACGGCTGTGATGATTCAACCGATGCTGAAAGGAACAGAGTTGTTTATCGGATCGAAATACGAAGAACGATTCGGTCATGTGGTCCTTTGCGGTTTGGGAGGTATTTTTGTTGAGATTTTTCAGGATGTAGCCTCCGGGTTGGCGCCGTTAGCAACCGAGGAAGCTCTTTCGATGATTCGTTCGTTGCGAGGTTATAAAGTCTTTGAAGGGGCCAGAGGACAGAAGGGGGTAGATGAAGCGGCATTTGCGGCTATCATTGTACATCTTTCGGCTTTACTTCGATTTGCTACGGAAATTAAAGAAATGGATATAAACCCGCTCTTGGCAACAGAGAAAGGAATTATTGCAGTAGATGCAAGAATAAGAATCGAGAGATGAGATTATGTTTCAAATTGATCCAGCAGTAGGGAAGTCCCGTCAAATACGGCATAAGAAAAATATTGAAGCCAGTCTCCCAAGATAATTATCCGGGATTTTCGGTTCAGCATCAGATCCAACATGATATGACGATGTCCGAATATCAGGAAATCGATAGAGGGATCCTTTTTTATATATTCTTTAGAAAAAAGGACCAAGTGTTCTTGGTTCTCTCCCAAATATCGGGGGAGAGCCTTTAATCCTTTTTTCCGACTGTGTTTAGACCAAGCATGGGCAAAACCGAAACTCCATCGAGGGTGGATGGTTGCAAACAGTATTTGGCAGAAGCGATTACGGAAGACGGTTCGTATTAATTTGAATGACCTGGAGTTGTCTCCCAAACCGTCTCCATGCGCCAGAAAAAACTTTTTCCCTCCGATTTCTGTAATCAACGGTTCAGTGTGGATAATGACGCCTGTTTCTTTAGGCAAATAATCAAAAAACCAAAAGTCGTGATTGCCTGTAAACAGATGAATTTCAATTCCGGAATCGCACATTTCCGATATCTTTCCCAAGAAACGGGTAAAACCTCTCGGGACCACATATTTATATTCAAACCAAAAGTCAAAAATATCACCCAATAAATAGAGTGCTTTGGCATCGTATTTTATATGATCCAACCAACGAACAAAGCGTTTTTCAACGACTAAAGGATCTTCAAAGATATCGGAGCCGAGGTGTAAGTCGGAAGCAAAATAAATTTTTTTCTCGGGCGGGGTAGTGGTTGATGACATGTTTTATAGAAATCCCAGTTCCAACTTGGCCTCGTCACTCATCATATCTTTGTCCCAAGACGGTTCGAATACCAAATTTATATCTACACTTTTTACTCCTTTCACCGATTCTACTTTCATCCTTACATCTTCCATGATGAAATCGGCAGCCGGACAGGCCGGAGCGGTGAGGGTCATATCTATTTTTACATGATTGTCTTCCTCAATATCGACATTATAAATCAATCCCAAATCGTATACATTGACGGGTATTTCCGGATCATATACTGTTTTAAGCATTTTTACGATTTGTTCTTCCAATGGCATGAATTCATTTTCCATATTCACAAATATATTTATAACAAGTACAAATGTACGGGAATAATATATTAATACAAATAACCGTTACAGACAAATTGTTGCAGCAGTTATTAAAAACGGTCTTTTGAAAACTTGAAGGGGGAAATTTTTTTGTCGGATAACTATTCATTAAGCTTTTCGTTCTACTCATTTCTTCTTCACTAATAAGATTACTTTTAAAGAACGAATAGACTTTTTTCTTGTTTTGTCCGTCAATACTATTGTTGCGATAGATAAATCAATCGAGAAACTTCATGGCTTTGTTATTGGGAAAGCGTTTAGCAAGAGAAATAACGCCTTCGCTATCAAGCGTGTCAGCTAAATGCATTTTCCCGTCAGGAGTTCTTAATTTCAAGAGGGTGTGTCGATATACCAAGTGTCCTTTGAATAAGTTACGAATTGTAAGTTTCGTTCCGGAGAAAGCACGAAGGAAAGGATAAAGGTTGAATCCGCTTTAGGGTTCGAAGATTGAGGAGAGTTGCCTCCCCGGG
>DAIQOU010000359.1:0-5213 GCA_036787725.1 Bacteroidales bacterium | reverse complement strand
AATCTCCTTACTTTTGCCTTGATGCAAAAGTAACAAAAAATCAAGACTTGGTTTTCCGGTGACCCGCCGGCGTTTTGCGTTCGGAAAGAAACGAAACTTGCTTCGCTTCGAACAATCGTTTCTTTCTTCACCCGCTTCAACGGGCGGGTGCCCACCTCAGAAACCTATGTCGGTGACATATAAATTCATAAGAATCTATTCGATATAAAGTCTAATTAAATAAAGAAATAATCGCAGTGGAGATGGCATGCGGTTCTTTATTTATACCGTCAACTCCGGCCGTGAATATCAAGATTGGAAAGAAAGAGTCGATTGAAAAAAGTGAAAGGTTAAGGTTGAATGATTTAGGAAAGGAATCCGCTGATTGATTTAAGCTTGAAAATAAGTCTAATATATTAGGAATGAGTATTTTAATTAGTATTATGTATTCGGTTGAACTATTTTATTATCTTTGATACTCGGAAAGGGTGAATATTAATATGCAAAAATATGATAACCGAAGAGAAAGTTGTAGAATTAATGGCTGATATGGAAAGTGACCGGATTGAACGAACTGTTTCTATTCGGGAAGATGAATTGGGATCCGCTATTTGTGCGTATTCAAATGATTTTCCTAATCATAAAGAATCCGGATACATTCTGTTGGGGTGAAAGACGATGGTTCCCTTGCCGGTTTGACTTGGACAGATGAACAACTTCAAACAATCGGTAATATTAAAAACAATGGAAAAATATTGCCGCAACCTTCCCTCTCGCTCAGTCCGGTTTTAAAATTTTCGGAGGGAGAAGTGGTTATTATCGAAGTAAGACCTTCTACCTATCCTCCGGTGAGGTTTGATGGACGATGTTGGATAAGAGTCGGACCAAGAAGAGACCGCGCGAGCTTGGAAGAAGAACGGATTTTAACAGAAAGAAGAGTTTCTTATGCAAAGACATATGATTTGGTTCCTGCATTAGGTTCAACATTGGAAGATATAAGTATTGAACTTTTCAAAATGAGCTATTTACCACTTGCAATAGATAAAGATACGTTGGATGAAAATGGGAGAACAATAGAAGAACAATTGGCCTCGTTAAGATTTTATGATTTAAAAGAACAATGTCCTACCAATGCGGGTATCTTAATTTTCGGATTAAATCCCGGGTTTTATTTGCCGGGTGCTTATATTCAATTTATCAAATTCTCGGGTGATGATATGGTCTCGGATGTGGATTATGAGAAAAAATTCTCCGGATCATTAATTACCGAATTGAAGTTGCTTGATGATTTTATTAAGAGTAATGTGGTGAAAGAACGGCCTGTTAAAAATGATTCTTTTCCAGAGGACATTCTAACCAACTATCCCTATTGGGCATTACGAGAGTTGACTATGAATGCGGTAATGCATAGAAATTATGAATCTAATGCTCCCATTTATATTTATGAATTTGCTGACAGAATTGAAATTATCAATCCGGGAGGATTGTATGGAGAATTGACGCCGCAAAATTTTCCCAATGCCGGTGACTACCGGAATATAGTAATAGCAGAAGCAATGAAAATATTAAGATATGTAAACCGTTTTAACTATGGCGTAAAGAGGGCGAAGGCTGAATTCATTAAAAATGGCAATGGAGAGCCTGTTTTTGATTTTTCACTGGTAACAAAGTTTAAAGTTACTATACCGATAAATCGGAAATGGTAATGAGAGAATAAGAGGGCATGATAAAAGTCCGGGTATTTCCCGGACAGGTAACGAGTTGTATGTGATTACCTCGCCGGGGGTAAAATCCGGATAACCCCGAGTGCAACTCGGGGCAGTAAGATGCCAAAGCAAAATGAATGCCGAAGCGGGTTCAACACCTTTGGAGTTGATGTGAGAAGAGGTTTTTTGTTGAGATACCCTCTTTCTCTTGCGAGGAAGATTACCCGAATTTACCAATAATATTCTTTTATTATTTCCTGCATTTGAGAAGATTTTAAGTCTGTATCTCCGGTTTCCTCACGAAGTTGCAGTAATTCTTTCTTCATTTGTTCGATAACCGATGCATACTCCGGATTATTGTATTGGTTCTTGTCTTCACGAGGATCAACCGATAAATCGTAAAATTCCCAAGAAGGAACCGATGTTTTGTTTTCCGAACCGTTTGTGTCGAGCGGATCACCGTATAAAAACATCAATTTGTAACGATTATTTCTTATTCCCAAATGAGCGGGACGTATTACATGTTGGGTCCAATAACGGTAATACATCGACCGGCGCCAATCAGCCGGTGTCTTCTGTTGTAAATTGGGACGAAAACTTCGTCCTTGCGATTCTTTTGGAATATCTACTCCGGCATAATCGGCCAATAAGGAAGCAAAATCGATATTTAAGATAATGTCGTTATTACGAGTACCGGCCGGAATCTCTTTCGGATATCGGATGACAAAAGGCATGCGTAAGGATTCTTCATACATCATCCGCTTATCGAAGAAACCGTGCTCTCCCAAGAAATACCCCTGATCGGAAACATATACGACTACCGTATTTTCCTTCAATCCTTCTTCTTCCAGAAAGCGCAGGAGTTTGCCGATATTGTCGTCGATGGCCGCACCGCACCGCAAGTAATCTTTAATCAATTTTTGATATATTTTTTTTCGGGCCGGTATTTTATCCATTCCTACCGTAGAAAAAGGCAGTTCCGGATATTGACACCACCAGCCTGCCGGGTCTAAAGATGCCGTTTCCCACCGCCAACCCATGTTTTCCAACTGTTGACCGGGGAATGTTCTTCCCGATTTCTCCGGTCCGAATTCCATCATGTTTTCCGGTTCGGGGAATTCTGTATCATCATATAACTGTTTTAACCGTTCCGGAAAATCCCACGGTTCATGGGTGGCCTTGAAATGACAGAATGTTATAAATGGTTTTTCTTTATCTCGTTGACGGATCCAATCGATTGTTTTGTCTGCCACTATATCCGTTGAAAATCCTCGGATCGTATCTCCCTTTCGGCCCAAGTCATCGTCTATCCAGTTGGAAGGTGTTTTCATAATCGGGTCGTGATATTCTCCCTGGTCATGAAAAACACAATAATCATCAAAGCCGGCCGGTTCTTTCTTGAGGTGCCATTTTCCGAAAAGCGCTGTTTGATATCCTCCGGCCTGCATTCGTTTGGCAATGTTGTCGGCCTCGGGGTATAAGGCATCACTGAGGGTATATACCCCGTTACGGTGACTGTAGGCTCCCGTTAATATTGCTGCTCTGCTGGGGACAGAGATGGAGTTGGTGCAGAAGCAATTATCTAATACACATCCTTCTTCGGCCAATTGGCGAATATTTTCGTTTTTTACGTAATCGGCCAATATTCCGCCATAGATGCCCCACGCTTGGGAGGTGTGGTCGTCCGAAAGAATAAATAAAATATTGGGACGTTCGTTCGGTTGTGCGTTCAACCCTCCCGATACGGCATAACAGGCTGTTAATATTCCTGCTTTTAATCCGATTGATGGTTGCATACTGTTTTACTTTTATTTTTTCTCAATCTTTCCCGATTCTCTGCGCTCTTTCCCTTGTTTACGAGTTAATTTATCTCCCAGCTCTTCCCGCATTTGATCTGCGATACGCATTAATTTTGAGGCTTCTTCGGGATATTGTGACAATACGTCGTATCGTTCTCCGGGATCTCTTCGGAGATCATACAATTCCGCTTTGCGTACATATAAATTCTCTAATTGTCCCGGTTGTCCGTCGTTGCCCGGAGCATAGGCTCCGTAAGTCACATAACGATGCGGAAATACCAATTTGAACATGCCGTCTGTTACGGCTTCCAAATCGTTTACATTGAAGTAATAAACGAAGGATTTTCGGGGATTGGCGTCTTTTTCTCCATTTATTACCGGTAAGAGGCTTACTCCGTCTATTTTTCGGGAGGGGAGAGGAGCTTCACTGATTTCGGCCAGTGTGGGTAATAAATCTATATTGGATGACAATTTATTGCAAGTAGTTCCCGGGATGATTTTACCTTTCCAATACATGATACAGGGGATTCGATTTCCTCCGTCGAAAGTAGTGGCTTTTGCTTCCCGGAGTCCTCCTGCGGATCCTGCATGATTACCATAGTTGGCCCAAGGACCGTTGTCGGAAGTCAGTATCACCAATGTATTTTCTTCCAGTCCCAGTTCGCGCAGGGTTTTAAGTACTTCACCTACACTCCAGTCAATTTCCATCATAACATCCCCGTATAATCCCTGTTCGCTTTTTCCCTTGAACTTATCGGAAACAGCCAGTGGAACGTGCGGCATGGAATGTGCCAAGTATACAAAGAACGGCTTGTTTTTATTCTTTCTAATAAAGTGGATTGTTTTTTCGGTATAATCGGTTGTAAATCGGGACTGATCGGTATTATATCCTATGATCTTGTTTCCTTCATACGTAGGCAGGTCGGGAAAATTAAAAACTTCACCCTGTTGCGGATGGAAAGGCCACATATCGTTGGAATACGGAAGTCCGTAGTATTCATCGAAACCGTTTTGCAAGGGCATGAATTGAGGGGCATCTCCCAAGTGCCACTTTCCGTAGATAGCAGTTTGGTAGTCTTTCTGTTTTAATACTTCGCCTATAGTCATTTCTTCCGGATGGATTCCGTAGTTTGATCCCGGGCCGGGCGCTCCGGAAAATCCGATACGATTGGGATAGCACCCGGTCAGCAGTCCGGCTCTGGATGCTCCGCTGATGGGTTGTGCTGCCAGAAAATGAGTAAACCTCATTCCTTCGGCAGCCATTCGGTCGATATTGGGTGTGGTATATCCGTAGGCTCCGTTGAAGGAGAAATCACCATAACCCACATCATCCAGGTTGATTATTATAAAGTTCGTATGATCGGCGGCCACGGCCGGAAGTGTTATTGCGCCGCATGCAGAAAGTAAAAGCAGTTTATTATTCATAATGCTTTTCATTTAAAATCTTTAAGGTATTAGACTGATATTGCAAAGGTAATGATTTTTTGGAAAAGCGGTATAATTTACCGGCGACGAACCGTACCTTCCCAAGTGTTTTTAAGCAGGATATTTCCCTTCAATAAATCTTTGGATTTAATTCTTTATTTCAATCGGAAGATTGGCTTCTCTGTCGCGCCATCTGACATCCTATTGAAAGAATCCTATTTTCATTTTTTCATTTTTGTTCGTTAGCCGAAGTTACGTATTATTCCAAAAAGAATTCCGCAAAGAAGAATGATCCGGATCGTTT
>DAIQOU010000358.1:0-5222 GCA_036787725.1 Bacteroidales bacterium | reverse complement strand
TTTTCAGCCTCTCTGAAGAGGATCTGCCGGATTTAAGTTGTTTTCACGAATTCCACCAATTATCTCAGATCCGGCTTTTTCAACTAAATATAAGTTATTGAATCATATCCTGTTTCCTCTTTTTCACCAGAAATACCAGTAGAATAATCCACAAAACAGGACAACACCTAATGAGGCAATAACATCCCACTTATTCCAACTTTTCCAAATCTGTTTCTTATAATCGTCTGTGAAAGTAATAGCTTCGATCTGCTTAGCTGTCGGCTTGGGTGTGAAGAACGATACTACCACCATCAACAACATGATAAAGACAAGAAGCCATATTTCGAATATAAGCCAGTTGGTCTGCCAGAACCAAGTAGTGCATTCCCAATACCAACCGGTCATTACGTCTTTACCGGTGTTGGTAAAAATATTGGTCAGTAAGCGTACCATACCAAGAATGAAACCCACAATCATACCTACTTCTCCGGCCTTAGGCGTAATTCTCTTGGAAAATATACCCAGTGCAAATACAGCTACCATAGCAGGAGCCAGAAGCGATTGAATACCTTGCAAATAATCGTAAAGGCTACCGAGACCCATCATAATAGGTATCCATACAATACCAAGTACCACAACCACGATCGTAGCAATACGGCCTACCAAAACATAGGTACTTTCGCTCTTGTTTTTAAACTTAGGTTTATAAAAGTCTTCTGTGAATAGCGTAGCACAAGAATTAAAAAATGCTGCCAACGAAGCCACCAAAGCTGATACAAAGCCTATGGTTACGATCCCTTTTACACCCGCCGGTAAAACAAATTTCACCATAGAGCCAAATGCGGTATCCGGATTATCCAATGTGAAGCCGCTATCGGGGCGCGCAGCCAGTGCTGCAGCTACCATACCCGGAATGAGAAACATAAAAACAGGCAATAATTTGAAATAACCGGCTGCAATAGTACCTCTGCGAGCACGTTTCATAACCTCTTCGTTCGATTCGCCTTTACGTTGTCCCAATACCCGTTGAACGATATGTTGATCGGTACACCAATACCAAAAACCAATAATGGATGCTCCTATAAATACCCAGAAACCGGGATAATCATCATATAACGGATCACCCGTTTCGAAATGGAACATATGATTTGTACCATAGGCAACACCGTCTGCTCCTACATTCAACGTTTTAGAATAGTCAATCATGGCAGTCCAGCCTTCTGCCACACTACCGCCTCCCAAAGCTGCCAAGCCCAAGAAAAGCACCAAAAACGAACCGAGAATAAGGATAGGCGTCTGGATTGCCGACAGAGTCATCACCCCTTTCATACCGCCTAAAACAGTAAAGATACCCGTTAAAACGATCAAGCCTATTGCACCATACCAGAAAGGCAGACCCAAAAGGCTTTCCATGAAGATACCGCCCGTAAAAGCCGTTACACTTACCTTAGTCAATACATAGGCTATAAGAGTAATAATAGATAACCACGAGCCCGTTGCAGGAGTATAACGATATTTAAGAAAGTCGGGCATGGTTATAATTTTCCCCATTTTATTATTCATAAGTTGATAGAACGGTACAAAAAGCCAACCTAAGATGAGGATCATCCAGCCTTGCATCTCCCAATGCGCCATACCTACACCCGCTTTTGCGCCTGTTCCGGCAAGTCCGACCAAGTGTTCCGAACCGATGTTTGCCGCAAATATAGCCGCTCCGATGATATACCAAGGTTCACCTTTACCAAACAGATAATCTTCACTGTCAGCTCCTTGTTGCTGGCGTTTATCTTTTTGTACCGAACGCCATACGGCCCACGCTACGGCTACTATACCGACTGCAATAATAACCCAGTCGAGCCAAATAAATTCGTGTGAATTCCAATTCATATTCTTCTTGATTTAAGAAAAAAGTTCGATTTCGGTAAATTTACCCAATTTCACATATTTCTCATACAATGACATATAAATCTTATGATTTTCCTCATTCGGATAATATTCATAAGCAAAGCCTTGTCCCATAGCTTGCTGAGCACTTTCTACATTTTTATAAACACCGGCAGCCACTGCAGCGAACATGGCCGCACCGAAAGCACACGCTTGTTCGGCTTTCGCTACTTTAATGTGCATGCCCAACACATCCGCCAACGTTTGCATCACAAAGGGGGATTTCAAGGAAATACCTCCTATGCCGATCACACTTTCAATCTCAATTCCGTTTTCCAAAAAGCGATCTATAATGGCTTTAGAACCAAAAGCAGTTGCTTCTACCAACGCACGGAAAATGACGGGAGCTGAACTGGCCAGATTCAAGCCGGTAATGGTTCCTTTAACCAACTGATTGGCATCCGGAGTTCTTCGACCGTTCATCCAATCGACAGCAAGCACTCCGCTTTCCGATACAGGAATGGCTTCCGCTTCCTTCGAAAGTTCCGGAATTATCCGGTCCAATGTCTCTTCTATCAATTTCTCTTTGGTATCCTCATCAATCAAGGTCGAATTGGCTACTAATTTTTCTATCGGCCAAGCCAACACGGATTTAAACCAAGCATAAATATCTCCAAACCCGGATTGTCCGGCTTCTAAACCGATCATGCCGGGAATAACCGAACCGTCCACCTGTCCGCAAATACCGGGAATAAGTTTTCCTTTCATTTCCTGAGGAGGAACCACCATAATATCGCAGGTAGAAGTCCCGATCACCCGAACAAATGTTTTCGGACCGATCTCTGCACCTACTGCACCCATATGGCAATCAAATGCACCCACTCCTACCGCGACTTCAGTCGTCAAGCCCAATTTCTTAGCCCATTCGGGAGTTAAGGTTCCCACTTTTACATCACTGGTACAGGTACTTTGGAACAAACGATCTCTAAATCCTTCCAACAAAGGCTCTACTTCTACCAAAAATTCTTCGGAAGGTAATCCGTCCCACTCTTCCAGCCACATGGCTTTATGTCCGGCGGAACAACGACTGCGCACAATTTCATTGGGTTTCGTTTTGCCTGTCAGTAATGCCGGCATCCAGTCGCAATGCTCTACCCAGCTGTAAGCAGTCTCCCGAATCGAAGGATCTTCTCGCAGCACATGCGCCACTTTAGCCCAGACCCATTCGCTGGAATAAATCCCGCCTTCATAAGCTGTATAATCGATATGCCATTTCTTTGCTACCTGATTGATCTTGGCGGCTTCCCGAATAGCGGTATGATCTTTCCATAAGATAAACATAGCATTCGGATTCTCGGCAAATTCCGGGGTCAAAGCTAAAATATTACCTTCTTTATCAATCAAAGCCGGAGTCGAACCGGTGGTATCAAAAGAAATACCTACCACATTTTCGGCTGTTCCTTTAGGAGCTTTCTTCAATGCTCCTTTTACCGCAATCTCCAATGCTTCAACATAATCTAACGGATGTTGACGATATTGGTTCTTTTGAGGATCACAATACTTTCCTTCTTTCCAACGGGAATAATAGTTGACCGCAGAAGCGATTTCTTTTCCTGTTTCGGCCTCTACAATAACAGCACGGCAAGAATCGGAACCGTAATCAAGGCCTATTACATATTTCATATATCCAATGATTTATTTATTGCACTTAATTGAAAAAACGGGGAGTATTATAAAGCGGTTTTTCATATATAGCAAGAAATTCATCTGCTCTTCCTCAGCAATTTCATCCTACATTTCAAGAAATTTTCTAAATTCAATACTCCCCCGAGATATTATTGTAATGCTTTGTTTAGCATATAATAGACCTCATTCACTTTCATTTCAAATTTGAAATTGTCCACAGTAGTGTTTTCATCAATAACCAATGCCTCAATACCGGCTATTTCTGCATAATCTTTCAAATAATCAACCGTGAGATCGTAGGAAAAGCTGGAATGGTGCGTTCCGCCGGCCATAATCCAAGTCCCGGCACCTACCTCAAGATTGGGACGAGGAATCCAAAGCGCCGAAGCAACCGGCAATTTTGGTAACGGTTTACTCTTAATACAATCTACTTTATTCACAATCAAACGAAAACGGTTTCCTAAATCAACGATAGTAGCTGCAACGCCTTCTCCTTCTTTGGAGGTGAAAACCAAACGGGCCGGATCGTTTTTACCGCCGATACCCAACGGGTGAACCTCCAGTTTAGGTTTATGTTCTGCGATAAGCGGACAAACTTCCAACATATGAGCTTGAAGAATAGCGCTTTTTTCTCCATCGAAATTCAATGTATAATCTTCTAAGAAAGAACATCCTTTGGGCAAACCTTGACCCATATACCACATCGTACGATACAAAGCGGCCGTTTTCCAATCTCCTTCTGCTCCAAATCCATACCCTTCTGCCATCAATCGTTGGCAAGCAAGTCCGGGAAGCTGATCAATTCCATCCAAGTTATCAAAATGGGTGGTAAAGGCCTTAGCCCCTTTTTCTTTCAATAAACGCCGAAGAGCGATTTCTGTCACAGCCGCATTTTTCACCTGTTGTGCAAAATGAGCATTTTCCCAAGCGCCCGAAGCAATTTCGTATTCTTTTTTATAAACTTCAAGCAATTCACTTACTTGAGCATCCGTCACTTCTTTTTGAAGATCTCTCAATTCTGCAATATTGCAAAAATCAACATGATAACCCAAGCGGATTTCAGCTTCCACCTTATCTCCGTCAGTCACGGCCACATTATTCATTTGATCGCCCAAACGAACAATCAACATGTCTTGAGCGTCTGCCCATGCAGCTGCAACACGCATCCAAACCGCGATTTTTTGTTGTGTTTCCTCTTCTTGCCAATGGCCAACCACAACTTTAGTGGTTTTACGCATCCGGGCAATAATATGACCAAACTCACGATCTCCGTGAGCCGATTGATTCAAGTTCATAAAATCCATATCCATGGTATCCCAAGGAATTTCTTTATTGAACTGAGTATGAAAATGCATCAATGGTTTTTTCAATTCCTGTAATCCGTGAATCCACATTTTGGCCGGAGAAAAGGTATGCATCCAGGTAATTACACCGATACATTTATCGTCGTTATTGGCAGCTTTAAATGCAGCCGTCACTTCTTTGGCGGAATTAACCGTACCCTTGTATACCACCTTCACCGGAAGATTTCCGGAGGCATTCAGGCCTTTGACCATTTCGGTAGAATGAGCATCTACTTGTACTACGGCATCTCCTCCATACAAAAGTTGTGCACCTGTAACAAACCAAACTTCCAAATCTTTAAAATCCATGATATTATTTTTTTAGAG
>DAIQOU010000026.1:0-19251 GCA_036787725.1 Bacteroidales bacterium | reverse complement strand
TTATGTGCTTGAACATACACCAGCTCGGGTCGATTGGAGAGGTCTATCGTTCCGGTCAGTAAATTTTCACCGCAACTGAAATAAGTTAGTTTTGGAGTATTTGAAAGATTAATTGAGGCCAGCCGGTTGTTGCCGCAATGTACATTTCTCAGTTTCGATTTTCCGGAGACATCCAGTGTTTGCAATGCATTGCCGGCACATTCCAGTTCTTCCAGTACCGGCATATTGGAAAGATTCAAGTTGGCAATTTGATTGCCGTAGCAATATAATCGTATCAGCCGGGACCCGTCCGGTACACTCACTTCCGTCAGTCGGTTCTGTATACAATGCAAAAAAGTTAACGGAGATCCTTGCACATTCATCGAAGTAAGTTGATTCCGATAGCAGATCAATGCTTCTAAATGAGGACAATTGGAAGCATTAATCCCTTCCAATTGATTATCGCCAAAATCAATATAATACAAATTCGGTCGATTGGACAGATCTATCGTTCCGGACAATAAATTGTCGGCACATTTAATGTCCTGCAATTCCCGATTATTAGAGACATCGATTTCCGTTAATTGATTTCCCGTTCCATATAGAGCCGTCAATCGTTCAAACGGTCGACAATCTAATTTCCCTGCCAATTTGGAAGTTCCCGAATTGGAAAAGTTTAAATGAAGGAGTCTCTTTGGCTGATCTATATTCCATGTACATGCCGGATAACCGTCCGGATTTGTAAGGTTGTTTACCCATTCCTCCGATAAGTTCCAAGACAGCGTATCTGATACAGATAATCCGGCAAGTTCTAAATTGAGTACTCCCGGGTCTGCAGAAGGTTGTCTCAGAAATGCACGCAAACCGTCTTTATCATTTTCATGATAAATTTGAGCAACTGTTGTTTCGGAATAAAACAACGAAAACGCAAATAAGATTAAAAGTAATAAATTTTTCATGACAACTATGTATTGGTTTACAAATACAAATATAGTATTATGAAATGAGGAGAATAAATATGTTTATATGTTGTATAACTTACTTAAAATAAATGTGTTGATAATAATTTGAGCCTAAAAATAGCTGTTTACTTTGTTTAATGATAAAATTAGTATATTCTCCTTATAAGCGTGTTATTTACTTGTATTGAATGCTTACGGGATCATTTTATTAATATTATTTTTGAATTAATCCGTATTAATTTTAATTGATCTGCCAAATGAAAAAAGATCTGTTTAAGCATACTGAACTTGAAAATAAAAAACGGTTTTATCATTCCGGAAGAGATGAATAAGCAGAAGAAACCGGTACAATCGGCGATACTGAGGAAGTGATAAAAGAGATACGATTCTGCAGATAGAATTTCTTTGGTAAAGAAAGAAGAATCGTTGAAAAAAATACCAAACAAAATGAGAGTACTCAAAAGGTCAAAGGAAAGGGAAAGACGTGAAAGCGTGAAAAATGGTCCCGAGCTAATCGCTTATAATTTGCAACTTCTGTTGGGAATACACGGCCTTATGGGACCACCTTTTTAAATCAAAACGATATTAAATTAAAATATAGATCCTTTTTTGGTAATGGAAATGCCGGCTCCAAACGAGTCATTATTGAAAAACTTACCAGTATTGAATCCCAGTGAGCATTTTATATCCAATCCTTGTATTTTCGGGTAATGATAAAGCAAATCCAGTCCGGCACCAAATCCGGTTCTTACTTTCAAATAAGGAAGGTCATATCGTCCTGCAGTTTCTGCATAGGTGCCCAAGAGCGTATATTCCAAATCGGGAGTAATGTATCCTTCTGCTCCAATGTGGTAAGCTGCGATCCTGTTACTCTTAAAATACAGTCTTCCGTCTTTGTTGTATTCCGGAGAAAGGAAAAGCGGATTTCCCATGCTTCGACCGTAGTAAGAGTGACCATGTACATAATCGGTATTGTTATAATAATTATCCATACCAAATCCGTACTTTTCCCAATCTTTAATGCCTTCACTCATGTTTTCATTGAAGTGGATCGGACCGCTTTGATGCTTGGTATACAGATACTCCAACACCAATCCGGAGAATGGAGATTTGTTTTTTGACTTGTATTGAAATCCGGCAAGCATATCCCGGGCATTATCCATAGTAATTCCCGATTTGTCTTCAATAAAATGTTGCCAATAAAAGCCGATTGATTCACTATAATCGAACAAGTAATCCAATCGGGCCGAATAAGCCCCTACATGTGATCCGACAGCATTCAACTGATCCGATATGAGGTAATCTTCATCTCCTTCTTTAGCAAAAAAAGCCCACATGAAGTTCTTGAATGAACGAGGAAGTTCGATTTTATGCCCCAATCTGTATAAATCACCTCCCCATTGTACGTGGTGTTGCAGTCCGATAGTAAATTGAAATTCATGCAGTTTCTCTATATTCCCAATTCGGAAATAAAAAGACTTATGATGAGACAACTGGTTTTTCATGTAATCGTATCCGTAAGGAGAAGCAACGTCTTCGTGATATCCTCCGTCAAAGTGTTTTCCGACCGCAACATCTCCTTTAAAATAGAGGAGATCGCGGGTATAAGGGATATAAACAAAATCGGGAGTGCTTATTTTGAGTTCCGGAGAAGGACGGGAGTTGTTCGAGAGAATCATGTCACCCGTACTTAATTTAGGATCCAATAGAGAATTATAATCTTCTCGGCTTCCGATGGATAATCGCAAAGATTTCCAGTTGATTGCTCCGTATATTTGTTGTATCCAAAACGTATTGTACGCTTTGTGAGAAGAAACAGCCAGATCAATTCCCAATGAATAAGAAACGTTTTTATTTAACTTTTGATTATGGAATACCCCTCCTCGGAGATAATAATTCCCCGCTTCCAAGGGAACCATACCCCATGTATGATTTTGCATCCAAAAAGGAGTGTTATCACCTGTCGCAGCCGAACCGAACATTTCGACCCGGTAGTAGGATTTTTCGTTTCGGGGAACCATTCCCCGGCTCCGGGTATGATTTTGTATCGGGAAAGGAGTGTTATCTTTTATCGCAGCCGAATCGGACATTTCGCTCTCCCGATAAGCGGATTTTTCATTTTCCTGTCCTAATAAGCCAATTGGCAACGACAGAATAAGTAACAGTAGAAATGTATATAACCTCATGATTGATCAATATTTTTTGAAAGAATACAGGTTTTTGTCATCATACAGTTTTAATCTTTTTTTGTCGCCCACATCTATAAAGAATGCCTTTTGATGGGATTCCCATCCCGAGACTTGCAAAAAGTCGGGAGCTACGTTTTTATAGTCTCCGTTTGCTTCAAGGAGAATGGTATCCATGGTAATTTGAACTATGTTTTCTTCCGGGAAAGAGATGGTGCCGTATGAAATACGACTGCTGTCCGCTTTATATGATACAGTAAAGGAGAAAAGACGTTCATGTTGAAAAGAATAAAAAACAGAATCCACCGGAGTGACTTCTTCAGTAGCCGCGTTGGTTATATCTTTGAGTTGCCAATAACCATTCAATCTATCGGGAATGTCGTCTGAGCATGCTCCTGTCAGTAAACTCACCAGAAAGATCCAAAATATGTTTTTTTTCATTTGTTTCAATTTTTTCATTTGCAAATATACAATAATTATTATAATCAAACTTTAACGCCTTCATCGTTTTGTAAAAAGGCCCGACCGACAGGGCATACTTAACAGGTCAGTTTATACCCCGTCCCTCTTATATTCAATATATTTACATCGGGATCCTTAGCGAGCTTTTTTCTTAATTTTACTATAAAACCGTGAAGACTCCGAGTCGAAAAGAAGTCATCGTCTCCCCAAAATTCCAACAATACAGGCTTATGTTCCAAGATGCTGTTTTTGTTTAAGCATAAAAGTTCCAATAATTCGGTTTCCCGGTGGGAGAGGTGTTCTACCGTATTATTAATAGACAAGGTTTGATGAATGACATCAAAGGTGTAATTACCGATTTTGTAAATGGTTTGTTTTTCCTTAGAAGAGAATTCTCGATTCAGCAACGATTTGATTCGAATAATCAATTCATCCATTCCGAAAGGTTTCTTCAGGTAGTCATTTCCTCCGGCTTCGAAACCTTGTACTACATCTTCCGATTTTGATTTAGCGCTTAGAAATATCACCGGTATTTTCTTATTGACTTTTCGTATTTGCCGGATCATCCCGATACCATCCAATTCGGGCATCATAATATCTGCCACTACAATATCCGGATTGAAATCATGAAATTTTTTCAGTCCGATTTGTCCGTTTGGTGCCCACTCTACCGTAAATCCTTGCTTTGACAATACATCTCGTACGATCATGGCTAAAGCGGGTTCATCTTCCACTAACAATACTTTTATTATATTTTCTTCTTCCATGAAATTTATATTTAATCATCTATCCGAATATAGAATATGGTTCCTTTTCCTTCTTTACTCTCAGTCCTGACCGACCATCCGTGTTTTTCTATGATTGTTTTGACATAATATAACCCCAGCCCGTAACCTTTAACGTTATGAATATTTCCGGTGGAGACACGGTAGAAGCGGTCGAAAATTTTAGACAGCGAAGAGGCCGGGATACCGATACCGTTATCTTTAACGACAATCCAAATTGTTTTGTTTTTTTGAGTAGCCGAAATTTCTATTTTTACTTTTTCCTTAGAGTATTTTATGGAGTTTTCGATCAGGTTGCCCAGCATATTTTGAAAATGGATTCGATCTGCGCGAACAGAAAGATTTGGAGGATTACACACAATATCAATAACAACCGTTTTGGAGGCATTGAACAAATACTGTTTCTTTAACAAGTTGAACAACTCAAGAAGGTTGATTTTTTCCGGATTGAGTTTTAGGTTCTTGCGTTCTTCTACCGACATGGTTAATATTTGTTCCACCAAGCTGTTCAGATGTTGTAACTGTTCTTTGGATAAGGTGAGGTATTCTTTTTGTTTTTCCGGATCATCACTCATCCCGTAATTGAGTAACGCATCGTTAGCTGCGTAGGCAACGGAGATAGGGGTTTTCAGCTCATGAGTCATATTGTTGACAAAGTCGCTTTTGATTTGGTCTACGCTCTTTTGTTTGTAAATAATCCTTAACAAATAAATGTAAGAAATAAATAAGCAGATCATCATAAATAAAGAGGTGCCCAGTATTCCCGACATTTGCTTAATGATCAGTTTTCTTGGTTGTTTAACATTCAATCGGTAGGCATAATTGCCTTCCCTATCTACCGGAAAAACAAAAGAAACATATTGCGAGGTATCCGGATCCGGTATATTATTGGGAATACGCGACATGACCCGACCGGTTTTCATATCCACCATCTCCGTAAATGATTCCAACACGATGCCTCGTTGAATTAACTCTATTTGCAATAGATTTTCATATACGGAAAAATCAATTTTTTTTATATCACCGACTGTTTGATGCAATTCCCTTTGAAAGTATCGGGATAAGTCATCAGCATTTGTCGGCATTTCATTCGGAAATCCGGTTGTATTCGGTTCTTTTTCTTTTCGGTTTGGAAGAAGGATGTACATTTCTCCCGGATTATAAATTCTTGCCAGTGTATCGGATCGGAGCATATCGATACGTTGGTAGATTTCTCTGTAGTCGGCATTTCTCAATGCATCCATAATATTCACTTCCAACTTTTCGAATTGTTCGTTATAAAAACTTTTTAGCCAGTAGGTTTGAAACAAGAAAGCGGATATGAGGGAAAAAAATATAACGGCAGCAATTAATTTGACACGCAATTTCATTGTTGTTTAGTTATGCCGAAAAATCTTAACCGAAAGATTATCGGGTCAATATTAATGCTAAAAACAGAGCGACTAATTGCAAAATCAGCAAGATCCAGAAAAATAACAAGGACGGTTGTGTCAAGGATGCGATCAGATTTTCCATTTTGGTTACCACCACGTGCGGTAATTTGTATTCAGGATCTTCAAAATCACTTGCTTTCATGTTTATCCCTTTGAATCCGGTTCTGAGTACCAGCCGTTGCACCTTATTTAAGGTTCCGTCTTGCATAACAATATCCAAACACAGTTGGGTAAATTTGGAATTGGTGATGCCTTGCATCCAATCGGGTTGTCTTTCGGAAAGCGTTTCCAGATAGGAATGTACTTTCGGAACAATGAATCCGGAAAGTTTATTGCTCCAAACCTGGCTCATTAATGTGTTTATGGCATATTTATTTGCCACCAACACATATAATATCGGGAATATACAGGAGAGTATTAATAATGCGGTGACCCAGGGTTTTTTTGTAAAAATAAAATAAAATTTAAATCCTTGTGCTTCCGGAGGATTATTACTTGCCAGCAGCCAAATTGCCGTTCCGATACACACAAGAGACAACAAAATACCCGGAACAGCCGGCTTAAGCCAAGCAATTAAGGAATTGAATGCAATAAGCTTATAACCTTTCGATGTCTTTTTCATACGTTATTATTTTATTTTTTCTTATGGTTGTATGGAACTCACATGTAAATAAAAATTTCATACTCGTGTAGCATAATCTGTTGATTTACATGCTTCGTTTCATAACTTTGTATTTTTGAACTCCAAATTATATCGTTTATGATTCTATACCTTTTGGATGAACCAAAATCGGTACAATATACTACAAATAAACAGAAAAAACCCATCTTCCCGATGAGTTTTTCTTATATAAATTTCCTTTTAATTTACTAGGAAAAACACTCGGCGCAAAGGTATATAAAAATAACTGAACTTTCATTTGAGAGGAGAAAATATTCTGTTCCGGGCATTGTGTCGTTTCTTGTATTATTCGACGATACTTATAATATCTCCATCGGAAAAGCGGGTGGTAATTTTGTCTCCGGGGATTAATTCAGAAGCTGATTTAATGATCTTTTCATTCTTAACAGTCATGGAATACCCTTTGGAAAGGATGTAGTGAGGAGAAGACAATTTGAGAATGGTTTCCATTTTATTCAGGTCATTTTCTTTCCGATGGATGAATGCCTGACTTTGATGTGTAAGGCCGGCTTCCACCAGTTGAAGAGCAGTATGTTGTTTTTCGATCTTGCTCGCGGTAAGTATCGGAATAAGAGAAATAATTTGTTTTAATTCCTCGGCGGTATTCTTTAATAAACGTTCGGAGAAAATTACCAACGATTGTTGCAATTCCGTTAATTGATCATACGTTTCTCGTATGGATTCTATTAAAAAGTCGGCGACGCCGGTGGGTGTTTTAATCTTACGGTAAGCTACCAAATCCAGTAATGTGTCATCCCTTTCATGCCCAATTCCGGTGATCACGGGAAGAGGAAATTGAGCGCAATTGGCAGCTATCAAATAAGAATCAAATGCAGATAAATCCGCACCGGAACCTCCTCCGCGAATAATAACCACCACATCAAACCGGTCTCTGAAAAGATAGATATTATCCAATGCTTCAATAACGGAAGCTTCCGTTTTTTCTCCCTGCATTACGGCCGGAAATAATTTGGTATAAAAAACAAAACCCGAAGAATTGTGTTGGAGGTGCTGCATGAAATCTTCATATCCCGCAGCGGCAGAAGAAGTAATAATCGCGATTCGTTGAGGAAGCACAGGGAAGGATAAAGTTTTGTTCATATCCAAAACGCCCTCTTCTTCCAATTGTTTGATAGCTTTTTGCCGTTGCAGTTGTCGGTCTCCCAACGTGTAAGAGGGATCAATATCATAAACGGTCAATCCGTATCCGTATAAGGGATGAAAATCTACCGCTGCTTTAACCAATATTTTGATACCGGAAGTAAATGCTTGTCCGGTTGTTTCTTCAAAATAAGGTTTCAACAGTTGGAACGTATTTTTCCAAATATATCCTCGGGCTTTAGCCATTAAATTATTACCGGACGGGTCTTTTTCCACGAATTCCAAGTAGCAGTGTCCCGAAGGATTTATCCTGACATCGCTTGTTTCTGCCATTATCCAATAAGCATCCGGGAAAGATTGCTTAACCGTACGGCTTATCAATAAATTAAGTTCCGATAAAGTCAAAAACTCCATATTTTCAGTATTTAATAAACTTCCTGACTATCGGTTTTTCTTTATATTGAATATAAGTAATATATACTCCTGCCGGCAGGTTTCCTATATCCACCGATTCGCTTAATTGTCGTTGGTACAGGAATATCCTTCCCAAACTGTTGAAGATTGTAATTTTGTAATTGGAAGCCTCTTCATAATTGAGATTAAAATACAGTCGGTTACGATCTGCATATACCATTACGGAGTGATCTGGTTTGGTTGTGTTGATTCCGGTCAATGTATTTTGATAAGCCGCATAGATATCCGGGACTCCATATCCGTAGATTGTGTCGGGATGAACATATCGATCGGCACTTGTTTTCAATAGATTCGCTATTTGTTTGCAGGTGTACCCGGGAAGCGCTTGCCATAAACAAGCAGCGCTTCCGGCCAATAAAGGAGATGCATACGAAGTTCCGTTGGAAGTACTGATATTTCCTTCTCTTCCGATAATGCTTACTTGTGATCCCATGGATACCAAGTCCGGTTTGATCCTCCTGTCGGCAGTAGGACCGATCGAAGAAAAGGAAGAAATTTTTCGTTCTTTATCTATCGATCCTACCGTGATTACATTTTCCGCATCGGCAGGAAAACTTATTTTTTCCCAGCTTTTACTTCCTTCATTTCCGGCAGCATTGAACAATAACATTCCTTTTGATTCCGCTAAATTGGCAGCTCGACTGATTGGGATGGCTTGTCCGTCTAATTGAGAGCGAACATGATCCATTTCGATAGAGTTAAAAGTAGTATACCCTAATGATGTATTGACAATATCAACTCCGATGCTGTCTGCGTATTCGATACCGGAAATCCAGTAATCTTCTTCCACCGGATACTCTTCTCCGGAAACTTCCGTCAAGAAAAGGTAATACCGGGCATGGGGGGCCGTTCCCATGATGGTTCCCGGTTGGCGAGCGAACATACAAGATAAGACTCCGGTACCGTGATCCTGATCATCTCGAAACGGATCTGTTTGTCTGTGAGTGAAGTTTTTCACCTCTATGATTCGGCTTTGGTCGAAGGCTTGAATCAAATCACAATTTCCAAACCCGCCATCTAATACAGCAATACTCATACCATCTCCCCAAAATCCGGCTTCATGCAGTTTGTGAGTATTAAGCATCTTAATCTGATCGTAAGCTTGGCCGTAAATATTTAAATTATCAGATGGTTTTTCTAACGAAGAAACCGGTTCGTTTTTATTTTTTAAGCCATAAGAAGTCGAATCTCCTTTCCATACCATGTATAAGGTATCGGTGAACGGTAATTCGCCAAGTTTTTTTATGACAGAACTGTCAGACAGTCGGACGGTTACTGTATTTACCCATTTACTTTTAGCAATAATACTTGCTCCCGCTGTTGATATTTGCTGTAAATATGCGGGGTCGATCGGAAGGTCGGTACTGTCGATCGGAAGACCTTGTCCGGACCTTCGTTCAATCGATTTTGCCGAAAGGTATTCTTCCGGTTTATCCAAAGAAAAAGGGGGATTACCTTTATCTTTCATATGGAGCCGGTACATGTAGCTGTTGGGCGTATTTCCCAATAAAGAATAAGCCCCACAGAAGAGCAGTAAACAAACAAAAATATTTTTCATCATATAATATCCGGGAAATAATATCTTATTTCCAATATGCTATTGTTATTTAATTATTATTAACTTGTTTTGAAACAATTGATTATTGTTTATTATACGAATAATGTATAAACCGTTTGTCAGAGAATGAACATTCAGATAACCGTTTTCTACCGGAGAGTTTAATACCGCTTTCCCGTTTAGGTCGTAGACGGTTGCTTCCCCTTCCGCAACGTTCACCTGAACGATATCTGTAGCCGGGTTGGGGTATATCATTAAAGATTGAGCAATGGGATTGACTATTCCCGTATTTTCTTTTTCGCTGTGAGAAGCTATGAATTTAGCAATTTCCTCATTATAATCCATCCGATCTCCATTCCCTTTTTTAAAATAATATTCATGGTTGGCTCCCGTTATTTTATAATGAATTACTTCATTCTCTTGGTGAACATATACCTGCTTTTCGATCGTTATGTTTTTGTCCGAGGGGTAATAATTAACATTTTCTTTCTCAGCATTACTTGCCGTTCCGTTTTTTTGAATCCAAAAATTAACGACCTGATCTTTCTTTTCACAAAGAGAAATCTTGACTTTGAAAAAAATTGCATTGTATTCCAATGTTCCGGAATAGGGGACCACTTCGTCGGTAGTGCTGTGAAAGTCGCAAACGGGAAGTGTAATATTCGCTTCTTTATTTTTAATAGCGGTACCCATCGATCCGCAGACGGAAATCAATCCGGAAAGGTCATTGCCGTGAAAGAGTGCATATTGATAGGACATAAATCCTCCCATGGAAGTGCCCAGTATAAATTTGTTTGAATGTGTAAGATTATAGTTGGCAAGGGTTTGGTCTATTATTTTCCGTATAAAACTTACGTCATCAATATCTCTGTTTAATTCTTCGTCCAAAGGAAACGGAAAAAAACTTGTTTTCACATTTAATCCGCATCCCCAAACCGCTTTTAATGGTATCTCAATTCCTGTAAGCTTTTTTAATTCTGAGGCTTTATCGATTACTCGTTGAGTTTTCTCAGGTAATGCTTGCGGAGCCAATACCATCATATTTAAGGAATCGGCAATATGCTTTATATTATATTCATTAAAAAAAGCATGCATCGAACTGTTGAAACCGTGAAGGCACACAATCAAGTCTGTATCGGTATTGAACGAATCGGGAATATATAGCAAATATTCCCGCTCGTATCCTCCGTGTTCAATCGTATAGCGAATCGGATTACTCCATAAAGAAGGAATAATTCCGATAAAAAATAAAAATAATAAAACAATCTTTTTCATTTTTAGAAAGACATACCGTTATTCAAGGTTTAAAGCCTTGCTTTTGTAATGTATCCAATAATATCCGGGAGAAATATTCATTATCTTTTTTAGTATATCGGATATCGGTGAATACTTGAGCCAAGGTTTCTTTATTGTTTTCCATTATAAATTGTTTACTTTCGGGAAGAGATTCTTTATAAGCATAATATTCTTCGATGTCGTCGGCAGTATAACGCTGATAAGTTTCCTGATGGACAAATGCTTCTATCGGCAAACGATCCGGTTGTTCGGGAATTATTTCCGGATAACCCACTGTAATGGTGGTGATAGGCATAACATATTTGGGTAACCCTAAAATATCTATTATTTTATCCGGATTATAAGTAGTGGTACCAATGTAACAGATACCCAACCCTTCTCTTTCGGCAGCAATACAAAAAGTTTGGGCCAGAATCAACGTATCCATGGCTGCGTTCATGAACGAATTGAAATTGTCATATCCGGGAACGGCGTTTCGTTGGATACACCAATTATTAAATCGATTGAAATCTGCACAAAAAGTCAATACTACCGGTGCTTGCGTTATCATGGGCTGATTGAAATGAGGAGGAGCCAAAGCGGCTTTCATAGTTGCGTCGCGAGTAACAATTACACTGTATAATTGCATATTGCCGGTGGTTGATGCTCGTGCTGCGATTTCCAATAAGTTATTTAGTAATTTATCATCAATATCCCGGGGGGTGTATTTTCTGATCGTTCTTCTTGTTTTTAAAAAATCCATAAAAGATAATTATTTATATTTTATCCTGTTGCTTTATAGTTTCTCGCCGATTTTTCGGGGGCAGAAGCAATAAAGCAACAGGACTTTGTTTTATTTAAAATCTTCTTCGTTCAATGGTCTGAATTTCGGTTCGTCGGCCTTTCGGATGGAAACCGAAATATTATCCCATTGATTGGGCCATCCTCCGACTATATCTCCCAGTCGAATAATTTTAACGGCATGGGTGCCTTTTGCCAGAGCAACGGATTTATCGGTACGGGAGAATCGTTTCACCTCTCCTGCATTGTTTATAAATAATTTTTCGTCCAACCAAAATTCTTCCGCTTCAGTGGAGAAATAGTAAATACCATCTTCCGGGATGTGGAGAAAGCCCGAGAGTATCGTACTGTAGAAATCATCTTCATATACTTCTCTGTAATCTTTTACCCTGTATTTGGCGGCCTGGGGCATAGAAATTTGTTCCGTTGATTCCGGTTCTTTTCCCTCCAATTCCGAGGTTTTTCGGAGTTGGCCTTTGAAATATTGAGCCCAAAGTCCTGATTTTGCATCCATTGGTTTTTCTGTTCCGGGAGCGAAATTTTGTTTCTCAATAGTGATTGTACGAATGGAACTCATTTTTTCGGAAGGCAGGACTGTACGAATTTTTAATGTGCCGTTTTCCGTAAATTCCAACGGCTTTTCGTATATGGGAGATTCGATGCCCGGGTCGCTTCCATCGAGCGTGTAGACCATTTTTACCGGACGGGTGGTTTTGAATTCCAACACAGCTTTATCGGTAAATGCTACAAAGTTGCACGAAGGGGTGGTTTGTTCCGGTAGGGGAATAAAATAATTTATTTTATGTCCGTCCAAACGTACCAATTGGTTGTCGATACGACGTTCAAAATCTTTATAATCTTTATTTTCTTTTTTGCTCCAACCTACTTCCGATAATGCAATAACCCTGGGAAAAGCCCTGTATTCTTGCAATTCGGGGGTATACATATATTCAGCCCACAGATTGGCTTGGGCACCGAGAATATGATGATGTTTGTCTTCCGGCAGCGCTTCCGGTATCGGTTCATAGCTATATGTCTTTTCCAGGGAGGTGAATCCTCCGATCGTAACCGGTTCTACTTTGAAATCTCCTTGATATTGGTCCAGATACAACCATCCTGCAGGAGTCATGATCGCATCGTGTCCCATATTGGCAGCGTCGGTTCCTCCTTGTTCTCCTCTCCAGCTCATTACCGTTGCAGTAGGAGCAAGGCCTCCTTCAAGAATTTCATCCCAACCGATCATTTTTTTATTGTGCTTTAACAATACTTTTTCCATTCGTTGAACAAAATAACTTTGCAGTTTTTCTTCTGCAGTATGTTCTTTATCTCCTTTTATTCCCAATTCTTTAATGCGAGCTTGACACTTGGGGCATTCTTTCCATCGGGCTTTCGGGGCTTCGTCTCCTCCAATATGGAAATATTCGCTTTCGAATAAAGGAATTGCCTCTTCTATAATATTGGTTAAAAATTCGAATGTAGAGTCATTTCCCGCACAAAAGATGTCATTGGAAATTCCCCATATATTACGTACTTCGAATGGGCCTCCTGTACAGGAAAATTCAGGGTAAGCGGTTAAAGCGGCAACTGCATGACCCGGAAGTTCTATTTCGGGAATAACCTCAATAAAACGTTCTTTTGCATAAGCAACTACCTCTTTAATTTGTTCATGTGTAAAATAAAACGGACCATAGGTATTTCCTTCTCCTTCTACACGCTTGGCAGCAATTTCATTGAGTTTGGGATATACTTTACTTTCAATTCTCCAACCTTGGTCCTCTGTAAGGTGCCAGTGGAATTTGTTGATTTTATACATGGCCAGTACATCCAATTGTTTTTTGATATGGTCTATATCAAAAAAATGCCGGCATACATCCAAATGTTGTCCCCTGTATTTGAATCGAGGTTCGTCTGTTATGTTTACACAGGGTATCTTCCAAGCAATGTTCTTTATTAATTCCGGACTTTCTATTTCTGCCGGTAATAATTGCATGACTGTTTGCATGCCGTAAAATATTCCTTGCGGTGTTTTGGCTCGTACATCGACTCCGGTAGGAGTGACATCTAATAAATAACCTTCTTCATTAACAGGTACATCCTGTACAATATTTAATGTAATTGCACCGTTTTCTGCCTTTTCTTTCTGTATCTTTAATTCATACCCCGTAGAGGCTTTTATTTTTTTAGCGAAATAGGCGGCTACCGGTTCCAGGTTATCATCATTTAGCACAAAAAAAGTTTTGTCGGATAAATCAAACTCTCCTTCGGTTTGGGTTAGTTTTGCCGGTTTGGGAGTGATGTTAATCCCTTCATTGTATAACTTTTGTACCGTTTCGGTTTTCGAATTGCACGAAATCATTACCATCGTTCCCACCAAAATCAAAGGCAAAAAATGTTTTAATGTTTTCATTTTAGAATCAGATTATGTTTGTAAATAAAACCTTGTCACAAATATACTACAAAAACAATTAACCCGGATTAAGCATTAGCCATTTTCATAATCATCTCGTATCCTTTATGCCGGATTAAGAGTAATAATGTATTTTCTAATGCAATAAAATGGACGGATAGTGTTAATAAGTTGTAAAATAGGAGATTAATCATTTTTATAATGCATTTTTCCGGAGGTTGAAGGGTATTCCGCATACATAAAAAGGGGAGAGACTCCCCTGCATACAGGTGAGTCTCTCCCTTGCATACAGGTGAAATGTTCCCCTGCATACAGGTGAGGTGTTCCCCTGCATACAGGTGAGACGTTCCCCTGTAAAACAAAAAGAAAATCATTTTTTCTTAATTGAAGATTATAAAAGATAAAAGGTCCTTTTGAATGAATATTACTATTTTACCGGCAGTACGAGCGGAGTTTTATGTTTTTTTTGTAGTTTTGTGCGAAAATCATTTTCAACCACATATGGATAAACTTACCTTGATTAAAGTCGGGGGTAAAATAGTAGAAGAAGAGGAAACATTAAACTCCTTTCTTTCCGACTTTTCAAAAATAAAAGGGTACAAATTACTGGTACACGGAGGGGGGCGTTCGGCTACGGGGTTGGCTGAAAAACTGGGAATAAAAACCCGGATGGTAAACGGCCGACGTATTACGGATAAAGAGATGCTGGAAGTAGTTACCATGGTTTATGGCGGATTGGTAAATAAAAATATAGTAGCAGGTCTTCAAGGCTTAGAAGTAAATGCATTGGGCCTGACGGGGGCGGATATGAATGTCATGTGTTCCGAGAAGCGTCCGGTAAAAGAAGTGGATTACGGGTATGTGGGAGATGTTAAATCCGTCAATGCTCTTGTGCTTTACAACCTGATACGGGAGGGGATAGTACCTATATTGGCTCCCCTTACTCATGATAAAAAGGGAAATTTACTTAATACCAACGCCGATACCATTGCCGGAGAAGCAGCGAAAGCTTTAGCCTCTTTTTTTGAAGTCCGTTTAGTATATTGTTTTGAGAAAAAAGGAGTACTGAGCGATGAAAAAGATGAAGAAAGTGTAATTCCGGAACTTACTCCCGAATTATTTGAACAATATGTACGAGAAAACATTATACAAGGCGGTATGATTCCAAAGTTAGAGAATTCGTTCCGGGCTATTCAAGCCGGAGTACGGGAAGTTGTTATTACCCGGGCTTCCGATTTGCTTACGGATGCAGGCACACGCGTTGTCGGTGAATAAAGTTATCGGGTAAATCATTGCGTTTATGAAAACGATACATATTACAGACAAAAATGAAATAGAGTATATTATTGCCAAATGTAAAATATGCTATTTGGGAATGTCCGGACCGGAAGGTATTCCTTATGTAATTCCCATGAATTTCGGATATAAAGAAGGAATCATTTATTTGCATTCCGGACAAGAAGGTACAAGTATCGATATATTGAAGAAAAATAACAACGTTTGTATTACCTTCAGCACAGATCATGCATTGGTATTTCAGCATCCCGAAGTAGCGTGCAGTTACCGTATGCGTTCTAAAAGTGTAATTACTTGGGGGAAAGTTGAATTTGAAGAAGATATTAACAGAAAAGCGGAAGCGTTGGATATTATTATGAGACAGTATTCGGATAAAAAATTTGTTTACTCCCATCCGGCGTTGGTGAATGTGAAAATATGGAAAGTCGTTATAGAAAAAATGACTTGTAAAATGTTTGGAGCTCCACATAAATAGAATAATAATATAAATGGATGACAGTACATTTCCTATGATTGCTAAGACCTTGTATGGTTTAGAAGAGGTGTTGGCAACAGAATTAATTGCGTTGGGTGCGACCGGACTGGAGATAGGACGTCGCATGGTGTCGTTTGAAGGAGATAAAGCGTTGCTTTATAAAGCTAATTTTCATTGTCGTACAGCATTGCGAATACTAAAGCCGATTACTTCTTTTTCGGCCAAAAGTTCGGATGAAGTATATGAACAAGTTAAGAAAATCGATTGGTTTAAGTATCTGCCAAAAAAGAAAACATTTGCGGTAGATGCGGTAGTTCATTCGGAAGTATTTACCCATTCCAAGTTTGTAGCTTATCGAACAAAGGATGCTATTGTCGATTTTTTTGTAGAACAAGGGGAAAACCGACCCTCTATTCGGCTTAATAATCCGGATATTCAAATTCATATTCATATTTCTCATAAAGAGTGTACCGTATCGTTGGACAGTTCCGGAGAATCTCTTCATAAAAGAGGATATCGGTTTGAATCTACGGAAGCTCCTTTGAATGAAGTATTGGCTGCGGGGATGATTTTGAAAACAGGGTGGAAAGGAGAATCTGATTTTGTAGATCCCATGTGTGGATCCGGTACCTTGTTGATTGAAGCGGTAATGATTGCTCTGAATATTCCTCCGGGAATTTATCGGGAGAAATATGCTTTTGAAAAATGGGAAGATTTTGATTCCGAATTGTTTGAAGAAATCAGTAATGATGACAGTAGAGAGAAAGAGTTTTCGTTTAAAGCATACGGATCCGATATCTCTCCCAAAGCCATTGCTGTTGCAGCCAAGAATATTAAAAAGGCCGGATTGTCGAAATACATAGAACTGAGAGTATTGCCTTTTCAACAGTATGACCGGGCTCCGGATAAGGGGATATTAATCACCAATCCTCCTTATGGCGAGCGGCTGAATTTGCGAGATTTGATGTCTCTTTATGAAATGATCGGAGAACGGTTGAAACATGTGTTTCCCGGATATAAGGTTTGGGTATTGAGTTCTAACCGGGAAGGTTTTGATAAAATAGGACTTAAGCCGACCAAGAGAATGAAAATGTTGAATGGCTCATTGGAGTGTGAATTCCGTATGTATGAGATATTCAAAGGAAAACATAAAGATTTTAAACAAGGAGGGGGAGAGCAAAGGAAATTTCGTAATTATTCGGCAGACCGAAAATGAAGCGTCTTTTTTTATTGTTAATTATACCTATGGTTATTGTAGCGGAAGGAAAAACCGACGATAATGTGTTGGGTCCGGAAGATTTGATTCCGGGAGGGCGTAATTATCAAAAATATATCCCTCGTCTTAAAACTAACTATGTATGGTATGGAGATAAGTATGTGACAATAGGTCGGGATACTATGTATTGGTATGATCCTCTGAAGCCGAAGAGAAAGAATATATTATTAACTAACCGGGAGCTTCGTTCTTTTTTATCGGATGAAAATGTTTCAATATCACAAATCCGGTTTGTGAATACAGGCGACCATACGGTAGCTGAGATATACTCCGGGGAGAAAGAGAGTACTGTTTTCTTTGATCCGGAACGAAAAAAGATTATTTTTGAAATTCCCGGAGAGAAAGATGCGGAAACTCCGGATTATGCATTTCAAAGCCAATCTCTCGCTTTTACCAAAGAAAATAATCTTTTTGTAGTTGGTTCCGGAAAAGAAGTAAAAACGGTTTGGGAAGAGGAAGATCCGGGAATCGTGTCCGGACGGGAGGTTTCACGCAATGAATTCGGTATTTATAAAGGGACTTTTTGGTCTCCTTCCGGAAATCTGTTGGCTTTTTATCGAAAAGACGAACGAAAAGTGAAAGATTATCCGTTAGTGAATATTGCAGCCCGACAGGCAACCCTTAAAAATATCAAGTATCCGATGGCCGGTATGAAAAGTCAGGAAATTTCGGTGGGTATTTATGATTTGAAAACAGAGAAAACCCTGTTTTTGAAAACAGGAACTCCTAAAGATCGTTATTTTACCAATCTGACTTGGAGTCCGGATGAGAAGGGTATTTATATTGCGGAAATAAACCGTGGTCAGGATACTTGTACGATAGTACGTTACCATGTGGCAACAGGAAAAAGAGAAGCCGTTTTATTTCAGGAAATCAACAGCAAATATGTAGAACCTCAATCTCCTCTTTTGTTTCTTAAGAAAAGCCCGGGAACTTTTATTTGGGAAAGTCGCAGAAGCGGTTTCAATCATTTGTATCTCTATAATACAGACGGGACTTTAATTCGGCAATTGACTTCCGGGGAATTTGAAGTTCTTAAAGTAATCGGATTGGATAAAGATGAAAATGCGGTCTTTATTGTTTCTAATGAAGGAAATCCGATAGAAGAACGGATATATAAAGTAGATATAAAGACCGGGAAACGAATTCGGCTGAGTACGGCTTCCGGGATCAATCATCCGACTTTATCGGCTTCCGGGAAATATATTTTGAATGAATTCTCAAGTCTGAATGTTGCAAAACGGTTGGAATTGATCGAAACATCGGGAGGAAAAACCCGGGTATTGTCCGAAGCAGAAGACCCGTTGAAAAACCGGAAGATGCCGGAAATTACAATGGGTGCGTTGAAAGCAGCGGATGGAACCACGGACTTGTATTACAGATTAATAAAGCCGGTCGATTTTGATGAGACAAGGAAATATCCTGTTATTGTATATGTTTATGGAGGACCTCATAGTCAATTGGTTAAAAATACACGTTGGGGAGCTGCTCCGGGGTGGCATATTTATATGGCGCTAAAAGGTTATGTGGTTTTTACGTTAGATAATCGGGGGACCAATAACCGGGGACGGGATTTTGAGAATATTATTCACAGAAAACTGGGAGTAATTGAAGCCGAGGATCAGATGAAAGGAATTGAATATTTAAAATCATTGTCTTATATCGATTCGGAACGAATAGGGGTGCACGGATGGAGTTACGGAGGATTTATGACTGTAAATCTGATGCTTCGTTATCCGGAAACATTTAAGGTCGGGGTGGCCGGGGGACCGGTTATTGATTGGAAGTATTACGAAGTCATGTATGGTGAACGGTATATGGATACTCCCAAAGAGAATAAAGAAGGTTATGAGGATACCAATATGAATTTGCGGGCCGGAGATCTGAAAGGCAGGTTATTGCTTATTCATGGGGATGAAGATCCGGTGGTTGTTTGGCAGCATAGTTTGTCTTTCTTGGCTGCTTGTGTCAAACAAAATACATTCCCGGATTATTTTGTCTATCCCGGACACGAACATAATATAATCGGGAGAGATCGGGTGCATTTGCATGAAAAAATAACGCGTTATTTTGAAGATTATTTGAAGTAAAGGAGTAAA
>DAIQOU010000357.1:0-5229 GCA_036787725.1 Bacteroidales bacterium | reverse complement strand
TGCGAACAATTGATGCGATTAAATGTCACTTGTTTTTTCTCACCTTGATGAGAATCTTTTCTCATCAAGGTGAGAAAAAATTCTCATCAAGGCGAGAAAACCGATTGCAGCTGTTTTATTCAAAAATCCCCTAGGGGAAGCAATTAAAATAATCAATATAAAATCAACCCGGCCAACCCGGCAAGGCAAATGGTCAATATCGGATGAAGTTTGACTTTCCAACTCAGCACGAATACGGCAATAAAGATCAAAATGCTTTTATAGTCAATAAAATTTTGCTCATTCATTAACAGAATGGCTGCAAAAGCAATTAATCCGATGGAAGCGGGACGGATACCGGTAAGCGCAGCTTCTACGTATTTGTTGGTTTTGAATTTGGAATAAAAACGGGAAATTAACAGTACCAATAAAAAAGAAGGCAAACAAACGGCAAAAGTACTTACTGCCGAGCCTAAAATGGCAACTACCGGTGAATAACCGGCATTATGGACGGCAACATAACCGGTATAGGTAGCACTGTTAATCCCAATGGGTCCGGGAGTCATTTGCGAAACGGCAATCAAATCGGTAAATTCTTGTAAGGTAAGCCAACCATGACGATCGACCACTTCTTCCTGGATAAGGGAAAGCATTGCATACCCCCCTCCAAATCCTAAAATACCTATCTTTGCAAAAACCAGAAATAAATTGAGAAATATCATTTTCAATCTCTTTTTATCATTAATCTATACAATATGCCGCCTACCGCCGCTGCTAAAATAACATACGCGGGCGATATATTTAATATCCAAATCAAAAGCAAGGAAACAAGCGGAATCAAGGCAGTTTTAAAAGTTAATCCCGTAGCTTGAGCTGCCGAAATACAAGGAACTACGATTAAAGCCACTACCGCCGGACGAAGTCCTTTAAATATTCTTTCAACCACTTCATTGTCTTGTATCCGAGTAAAAAATAAGGCGATCAACAGCATAATTACGAAAGAAGGCAGAATGGTTCCCAAGGCACAAACAAGGCTTCCTCCTATCTTTTTCAGTTTATAACCTGTAAATACGGCGATATTGACGGCAAAGACGCCGGGCAAAGATTGAGCAATGGAAAAAAGATCATAAAAATCTTTTTTTTCCATCCATCGTTGTCTTACAACTTCCCGCTCGATTAAAGGCAACATGGCATAACCGCCTCCAATGGTAAAAATGCCGATCTTCAAAAATGTAAAGAATAATTTTAAATACATACCTGCCAATACATATAAGACAGAACACCCGAAAACCGGATTTGTTCGTTTGGTTACAACTTACAAAGGTAATAAATTACAAGTATTTTCCGGCTGCCAAAAGTAAAGTCGACTTACCGGCAAAAGTAAAGTCGACTTTTGAATTTACTTAATTCTCATCAAACATGATCGCCCAAAGTACCCCATATCGATCCACTACTTCCGCATAACGTTTCGCAAAAAAAGCTTCGGCAAGTTCGCATTCTATCTTTTGTGCCCCTTCGGTCAATTTCGCA
The DNA here is from genome assembly GCA_036787725.1 of Bacteroidales bacterium. Taxonomy (GTDB): domain Bacteria; phylum Bacteroidota; class Bacteroidia; order Bacteroidales; family Azobacteroidaceae; genus DAIQOU01. The sequence goes on along the minus strand of DAIQOU010000357.1, from coordinate 3,720 downwards.
TAGACTTCTTCGGCTTGAGCAATGGAATCACAATCAAGTGTCAGCATATGCCCTTTGTTTCCGAAGCTGCGTTTATCATGCGGCAACGTATCGGCAACACTCATCGAACCTCCCGGAAAAACGATGCAGCAATGCATAATCATTTGCTTGCACTCTTCCGGAATTGGCATTTCTTCAGTAGGGGGCATAGAGTCGTAGCGGTAGAGGTTTTCGATTTTACCTCCCAGCACTCCGGCATAGAAGTTAGCTGCTTCTTCAGCCTGACCATTAAAAATAAAATAAGATGTAAGTCGCATGTTTTTGATATTTATAAATTTGCTTTGCAAAGATAAACCATACGAATGACATCGGTATGTCAGTCTCTTTTTATTTATATCGTCTTTACAAAACAGATCGTTTTCATTTGTGTTTTTTGGCCTTGCAGACATCTGTAAAAGCAAATTACTCCACGTTGTTTGCTTGTTGAAGTATTATCAACACATCGCGTTCTACTGTACCAATAAAAAATATTACCTTTGTTTGATGAAAACGATTCTTACAACGCTGAATGCCAAATATATTCATACTTCCTTGGCATTGCGTTTGCTCTATGTTGCTACAAAAGATAAATTTGATATTTCTTTTAAAGAATATGTTATTAAAAACGATCTTCAGCTCGTTTCTGATGAATTGATTGCCGAAAAACCGGAAGTTATCGGAATAAGTGTATCCATTTGGAATGTAAAACAAACCGAACAATTGGTCCGACTCCTGAAAGAAAAGAATCCTGAGCTTGTTATTATTCTCGGAGGTCCCGAAGTAACTTATGATTCGGAATATTATTTAAACCGATTGCCTGTAGATTATATTATTAAAGGTGAAGGCGAATTTGTATTGGGAGAACTGCTGGAAGCCCTGCAACAACGGAAACCGGCAATAATCCCCGGAGTGTCCTCACGCGAACATTCCGATCAGGTCATTGTTAAAGCGGATCTGAAAAGACTGGAACAACTTCCTTCTCCCTATATGCTGGAAGAAGATAAAGACTTGCATACAAACCGAATCGTCTATTTTGAAACTTCAAGAGGATGTCCTTATCAATGCCTTTATTGTTTGTCTTCGCTGGAAAAAGGGGTGCGGTATTATTCCAATGATTATATCCGGAAGAATTTGGAATACCTTTTATCGGCCCCAACCCGTCAAATAAAATTTCTGGATCGAACTTTCAACTTGAGACCGGAACATACTTTCTTTATTTTTGATTTCTTGATAAATAATTATCGTCCCAATCTGTTCTGTCAATTCGAAATATACGCCGACTTATTGCCGGATGAAATGATCCGGTATCTCAATGACCGGCTTCCCGCCAATTATTTTCGCTTTGAAATAGGTATTCAATCTACTTATGAACCCACCAATAAAGCCGTTAAAAGAAAACAAAACTTCCCTTTGCTTTCCGACAATATCCGTAAATTGATGCAAGGCGGGAAAATAGACCTTCATTTGGATCTGATAGCCGGATTACCCCATGAAACCGGGGAACGATTCATTCGTTCGTTTAATGAAGTATTTGAACTCCGGGCTAAAGAAGTACAACTGGGATTTCTGAAAATGCTGAGAGGAACCGAATTAAGAAAAAATGCCGGGAAATACCAATATGAATACGATCCGGAAGCCCCTTATGAAATAAAAAGCAATGAATCTGTTTCTCAAGAAGAATTGCAGCGAATACGAGAGGCGGAGCATGCACTGGAAAAATACTGGAACAGCGGACGATTCCGGCAAACCATGTCCGCACTTATTAATACTCATTATCGAGGAAAGTACTTTGAGTTATTTGATGAAATAGGTCAATTCCAAAAAGAACAACATCACCCTCATCACGGATACCGATTGGAAGATTTATTTCGTTACTTGAATCAATTCCTGCAATCGAAAGGTTTAAACCTGTTCCCTTTGTTACGAGCAGACTATTACAGTAATTTTACACGACGAGTACCCGGTTTTTGGGAAGAAACGACAGACAAAAAAACAAAAAAACGAATACTTTCCAACATTGCAAATGACAAAGCATTTTTAGAGAAACATAAGCTGACACGAAGAATAATCGAAAAACAAACAGCAATCGATGCTGTCTCCGATAATGAATACTTACTGACTTTTTTTATTTCGGAGAAGAAACAAGAACATCCTTATCTGATTTATCACCTGGACACTTTCGAGATATAGGGAAAAACAAGGAATCAACACTTTATTTTCCGGGCTATTTTCCCAATGCTTAACCCCTGAATAACAATAGAAAATACAACGACAAAATAAGTGACCGTAACTATAACGTTCCGGAATTCCGCATCTGCGATGGAAAGAGCCAATGCAATCGAAACACCGCCTCTCAGTCCTCCCCACACCAAAATAATAATGGTCCCTTTTGAATACTTTTCTCTAAAAGGAATGACCAATGTAGGTATCTTAATGGATACATATCTTGCAAACAAAACGACAGCGATACTCAATAACCCTACAATCCAATAATCATGAGGATTGGGAATCATCAATAATTCAAATCCGATCAGAAGGAAGAGGATGGCATTCAGGATTTCATCCGTCAATTCCCAAAAGGTCTTGAGAAAGTTATTTTCTATATGCTTTTTTTCGGAATATCGCCGTCCGGCATTCCCAATCAGTATACCGGCCGATACCATGGTAAGAGGGCCCGAAATTCCCATGGCCTGAGAAATCATATATCCTCCGATCACTATGGAAATGGTAACCAACACGCTTAATTTATAATCATCAGTCGTTTTCATGGCATAAAATCCGATATGTCCCAATATAAATCCGACAAGCAATGCACCTATTATCTCTTTAATTAACAATCCGGAAATGGTAATAAAGGTAATATCTTCCGGATTTTCCGTCCCCTGAATTAAATTGTATATAAGCGTAAAAGCAATTACCGCGACTCCATCATTAAATAAAGATTCACCGGATACTTTGGTTTCCAAAGATTTAGATACTTTCGCTTCTTTTAAAATACTGAGAACTGCAATCGGATCGGTAGGAGAAATCAAAGCTCCGAACAATAAACAATAAAGTAAAGAAACCGGTGTTTGAATACCGAGCAAAGGCAATAGAAAACCTAAAGCATAATATAAAACAAACCCGACAACGAAAGTGGAAATTATCACGCTTAAAGTCGAAAACACAATAATGGCAAGCTTTTGTTCGCGTAAATCTTTAATGTTAATTTGAATGGCTCCTGCAAAAAGTAAAAAATACAGCATGCCCCCCATTAATAACTGAGTAAAATCAACATGATTGATTAAGGAATATACATCTTCCAACGGTTTGGGTGTTATTCTCCCCAAAATTACCAACACGACGGAGAATATCATTGCAATAACCATAATACCAATCGTTGACGGTAACTTCAGAAAGCGGGAATTTATATAGGAAAAAAGGGTAGCTATGATAAGAAGAACCGAAATAGAATAAAATAATTCCATATTATATAATTAATGAATGAGACCTCGGAAGTTGTTTTATTAACAACCGGGAAAAACAGATTGTTCGATATGATTTCGGTAAATTGAAGGAATTTTTCTCTATATTCCGGCAAGAAATGGACATACGGGAGGCTTTCAAAGAAAAGCTCCTGTTTTTATGATGTACGGAATTGTCTTCATCATTCGTTTTCTGTATATTACCCTATTCTCCCCTTTTGTTATGAGTGTCTTAAAT
>DAIQOU010000800.1:0-1547 GCA_036787725.1 Bacteroidales bacterium | reverse complement strand
AATTAATATTAAAAATTAAATGATTTTAATTCCTTTGGTTGTATATTTCTGGCAATAATTACTCCCTCCGGATCGATAAGAACATTTCCAAAACCTTTGTTTAGCCGATAGGTCTTAAATATAGGGGACTTTTCTCCCAATGTATCATTATAATAAGTCCGTTCATTAAGTTTATCGGCTCGTACCGTTTCATTGAAAACAGATTGATTTTCATCAAAAGAGATCGAAATAAACTCCGGATTCTCCAATCCTGATTGAGCTATCTCGTTGTGCATCAAAACATTTTCTTTTCTTGAATTCGGATCGTATGCAGCCCAAAATTGTAAGAGGGTATACTTTCCGTTTTTTAAGGATTGACCTTCCAATTGAATCTTCGGGGCAGAATAACCCTTGTTTATCCCTTTGGAGGGTTTGGCTTCTTTTGTTCCTGAAGCAGAAATAAGCATTGCTCCGATAACAAAAAAAAGCAATTTCAAATACCTCATAAATTAAATTTTAATTAAACAATCTCACCTGTATCACACAGATGCTCTGAGTTTCAGAGATTCTAAAACAATTTTTTAAGTTAAATGGTTCGCAAATATACAAATTTTATTGTTAGACCTGTCTTTCCTGTCGAAAAATGATAACTTTGCGTCAATTTTGGTATAAAAGTGATGGAAAATAACAGTAAAAATGAAATTATTTTGGTCAGTATTTCCGGAGAAGATAAGCCGGGAGTCACTGCTACCCTGACCGGTATATTGGCAAAATACGATGCTCATATTTTAGATATAGGACAAGCTGATATTCATAGCATGTTGTCGTTGGGAATCTTGTTTCAAGCTGTAAAAAAAGATTCGGGGGAAATCCTGAAGGAATTGCTGTTCAAAAGCTATGATTTGGGCGTTCAGGTTAAATTTCGACCCATTAGTGAACAGGAATATACCAATTGGGTGAGTTTACAAGGAAAGAATCGGTACATTATTACTTTATTGGGGAAGAAACTTACGGCAAAGCAAATTTCTTCCATTACCACTATTATTAGTGACCAAGGATTAAATATCGATGATATAAATCGTCTGACCGGACGCATTCCATTGGATGAAACTATCCGAACGCCCAAGGCAAGCGTAGAGTTTTCGGTACGGGGCACTCCCCGGAATAAAGATGAAATGCACAAAAAACTGATGGAATTATCGTCTGCATTGGATGTGGATATTTCGTTTCAAGAAGAAAGTATGTTTCGACGAACTCGTCGGTTGATTTGTTTTGATATGGATTCTACACTTATAGAAACGGAAGTAATTGATGAATTGGCTGTCCGAAACGGAGTGGGAGACCAAGTAAAGGCAATCACCGAATCCGCTATGCGGGGAGAAATTGATTTTACCGAAAGTTTTACAAAAAGAGTGGCTTTATTGAAAGGATTAGATGCCTCAGTTATGCAAGAAATAGCAGAAAATCTTCCGATAACCGAAGGAGTGGACCGGCTCATGAAGATATTGAAAAAAGTAGGCTTCAAAATTGCTATTTTATCGGGAGGATTTACTTATTTTGGAAATTAT
>DAIQOU010000356.1:0-5253 GCA_036787725.1 Bacteroidales bacterium | reverse complement strand
ACCTGCTTTTTGTTGGCCTCCTACGGAGGCCTTCGTGAGGAGAACGGGTCCTGTACAGGGGCTTCAAGTCCCTGCCTACAAAGGTTTTCAGCCTACGGCTGCCGAGAAAGACGGTCGTAATAAGTCCCGCAAGGGACGAAATCATGGTTAACCGCATGTGTAGCGCAAGCGAAACTTGCGGTCCGAAAAAGCCTCCCTCCGTCACTTCCGACGGTTACGCCCTGCTTCACAGTCGGTTAAATACAAAGACGTCCCTCACGGGCAATTCGCATACCCCCGGGTGAGGTTCAGTCTGAAGATAAACAACTTACTTTTCTTTGATCATTGGTTGCATGAATGGTCGGAAAATACATCATTTCGACTTTTGCCGGATTAAGGATATATCGCCCGGTGTAACGAGGCAATAATTGAATGGTGAAATGATAAGTTCCTTCCGGCAAGCTTTCACAGAAAATGACCGTCTTCTCTTTGAAGTGTTCCCGATGGGTTTCGTTGTAATAATAGCCGGATCGGCCTTTGGAAGCGTAACTGCATCCGGCAGGAATCGGGACTTCGATCATTACATGTTCTGCATTTTTTTGTTTTACCTTTACCGTTACTGTCAACCGGATCGGATTACCCGCAGTCAATGTATCTCCTCCCTCCAGTTCGGATGAAATCTCGAATGCTTCGCCCGGTTGTGCTTGGTGGACGCGCTTTCTACTGTAGGCGGTATAGATAAGCGGTATACCGTCTTTTTTCTCTATTGTTAATTGTTCTCCCGGCACCAATTCTGTTTCAAAAGGAAAAGAAGTGACGGTTTTATTCTCTTTTCCCGAAAGAACAAGAGTTGCCGGTTGATCTTTTTGTATCGATTCATTGATCAGATCCGGAAGTACGGTCGATACGGCAGAGGAAGCTTGGTAAGTATTCCATCCGTTTTGTTTTGATTTCAATATATACATCTGCATGGGTTCTTTCATTTTTTGCAATGCAGAGTCCCTCTTGATAATGCGGTAAGCGATCAAGGTGGTTGTTAAGGGATTTGAGTACCACGAACGAGATAATCCGTCATCACAATAAACCGCTCCCAAAATATCTTTTTTCAAATACTTGGCAATACTGTCCGATACATATTCCAATCCCTGCTGTTGACGGATTTCCCAAAGCAATAGTTTTTCTTTCAAAAATGAAGTGCGATAACCGGATTTATTTTCTTGGTATATGGAATCTTCATACGCTATCCTTTCCGCTATTTCTTTTTCGAAAGCCATAATTGCCGGTTCATAGTTTTGCCGGGTGCCCCATTCTGACAGGGCATGGAGGATTTGAATATCGTATAAAGAACTTTCCCGATACGATTTTGTATCGATATAATCTTGTTGTATACTGCTCATATTGAGGTTGACCGTATAGCCGGCGTCTTTTGCCATACGCAACGCATTTAATATATGGGCCGACATCCAGAAAGAAGTATTGGAAGAATTTCCCCACCAGGACCATAACTTTCGATCGTTTTGGTTTTTCAGGAGTCGACCGATGATTTCGTTCACATTTTTGTCGTATGAGAACTTTTCACCTGTATATTGCAGGTATATCTTGTAATTAAGTAAACCGATCAGTTTGGAAGCCAGCTGTTCGTTACATGCGTATTGATATCCCATTAAAAAATAAGATGCATCTATATATACATCCAGTTGGTTGCCCGTAACGCACACGTTTATTTTCTCGTCTTTATCGGCCTTGATGTGTTGCCGGTCTCCGTTTCTTAAGAAATCCAACATTCCTTCCGCTATTTCCGTACCGGCCGGCACGATGGGGATACTTCTTTTTTCACCGTCCTTGTATCCGTCATTGCGCGAAAACAGGTAAGTTCCGGAAAGGCTGTCGGCTTCGGCCGAAGCAGTAACGAGTAATTTATTGGAATGAGAGCTTGAAAATCCAATATCCTCTTGCAGTAAGGTATCGCCGTCTGCTACAAATGAAATGTTTCCGATAATCTCTTTATCTTTGGTATAATTGCGAATATTACCGGCAAAATAACTTGAATCGCCGGCTACCAGAAATCCGGGAGTTTTCAGTTCGGCCATAAGCGGTTTATAAGATTTGACCGGTTTACGCAATGTACCTGTTTTGAGTTTTCGGTTCATGGCATATACTATTGTGTTCCATTGGGTCAGGTTGTCGGGGAAGGTAACCGTAAACCGGGACTTCCCTTTTCGATCGGTATAGAGTCGAGGTTCCCAGAAGCCAACATCGGAAAAGTTGGAACGCAGTCCGTTCAGCATCATCAATTCTTCGTACAATTGCTCTTCTGCTTGTTGACGTTCTTCTTCTTCCGTTTCCGTATCTTCCGGTGTTTCGGGAGGCAATTGACTATCTTCTACGCTATTTTCACTTTTCATTGCGGATACAACGGAAATTGATCCGGTCAGTGAAGCTTTCCTTTGGGTACCGTAGCCGACTACGACCACTTCCTCCAATGCTACATGGTACTCTTCAAGTGTAACCTTCAGCTCTGTTCCCGGATTTACTTCCACTTCTTTGGATATATAGCCGATATAGCTGAATACAAGAGTAGAAACCGGATCGTTCAGGCTTATTTCAAAATAACCGTCCAGGTCGGTGATGGTTCCGATTGTGGTTCCTTTAATAAATACGGTAAGTCCGATTAGCGGTTCTCCGGCAGTATCAAATACATACCCTTTCACCAGATTGCGGGAAGAAGAGATACGAGTATAAGTAACAGAAGAAGAGCCGAAAGGTTTACGAGTAGGTTTGGATATTTCCGGTTCGATCGGAAGCGGTCTTAAGGCTAACCATTTTTCGGAAAGAGAATCTCTTTCGTGTAAATCCAACTTTCTCAGATCGATCCCGGTATAAGCATGAGCCGTGAAAGGGATATTTTCCAATTTGAGGTATTTCCCGCTGTTATAAAGAAGAATTACATCGTATGTAGCTGCCGGTATGGAAGAATATTTCCGAACACCGTTTTCAATTCGGTCCGGGAAGAATACTTTATTCGAAGTCTGATCCCGAAATAATAAATTAGATACTCCCGAAGAATCCTTTTGTGGAGAGAGTTGAAAATCCAATGTTATATTCGGTTGAACAATGCGGATATTCGAAGGATTCCAATAGCTTCGCTTGATTTGACAATCCTTTATTTTCTTTTTGAAATAAGAGGGAGTTAAACAGAAGTCATTCAATGTGGTGATATTGTTGGAAGGGATATATTGCAAGTAGTTCGGATAGACATTCTCGGGATATTTGTACACCACATTGTCCTCGTATTGGTATTTGAATCCTCCTTCATGTTTATAGATAGTACTGTCCATATATTGGGTGATTCCGGGAGGAATGGGGCCGGCCAAAACATAAGGTTCTCTACGGTATTGAGATAAACAGGAATGGAATACCGGATATTCGATCGAATCTTGTCTTAAATAAACATATTCATATTTGTTTACAGGAATGCTTGATATCAACCTTTTATATCGTTGCTGTTCGTGGGACGAGAAAGAAGTGCCGATATACATGGATCGGGCATTTTCCGGCAGATGATCGACATCGAGACTGAGGATGGTTTTTTTTCCGGTTTCAAAAGTCATGGAATCCAATAAGATTACCCGGTCATGCAGACGCAGGGAAATAACTTGTTTGGAGGTATCGGATCCCAAAAAAGAATACTCTTTCGGTTGTTCGGTCCATGAAAACCAAATCGGAATACTGTTTCGTTCGATAACGTAAATATTCATGGCATTTCCATCTTTCATTACATAAGGAGCAAATTGAGTGGTAGAGTCGGGAGTATTGACGGTATATGTAAACAGTTTATTCCACGGATAGGTGAATTGATAATATATCATGGTATCCAATCGGGCAAGTTTATTCCAAAACTTATAATCCAATGGCATGGAAAAAGAATACTCTTTTCTTTCGATCGAATAACTCGATCGTTGTTCTCTTGCCCGGGGAGGAGTTCCGTAATAGGGCAGATCGGGTACCGGGTAATTCAATAAGGAGTTAACGGCAAAAGCGGTCACGTCTGCATTTTTTACCGGACTTCCCCAATAATCTTTTATACTCACGGTAATGTCTGTTTTCATTCCGGGATAGACGCGATCGGGAAGATCGATATCAATGGATAAATATTCTTTTTTAGGTACAAAGGTTCTTCTGAATACATGTTCTTCTTCTCCCATAAAGTAAAAAATTTCCACATAATGAGTAACCTCCGTATCGGTATTCGGATACATAAAATCAAATTCTTTTCCCGATCCTTTTTGCAACAATCGGTTTCCTTGATAAATATACCAAGACACTTCGAGATTCAGGGGATTGACTAACGTTATATTAAAAGAATCTTTTACAATTCCGCCCGTAACGCCCAGTTTCGGATTGATATTTCCGGCAGAGATGTATCCGGAATACGAATGGTCGGGAATATAGAAACTGTAACCGGTTACGGATTGAATGAACGGCATTTCATAAGGAAGTTCTACTTCTTTTGTCTCATTGTTGTATTTGAGTTGCGCTTTTACCTTTTTTTCTTTGCCCAACTCCCGGAACTCAAATCGTATGGTATCGTTGCGTGTTAAGTAATCCAACTTAAAATGAGACTTGTAAAATGTAACCGTATGATTGGAAACCATTCGTTGATTGTCGAGAGTAAGCACTGTTACGGTTATATTATAAGTACAATCCGATTTGCCCGGAAAATGAGGAGGAATATCCAATAGGGTAGGAGCCATGTTATCCAATTCGATTTTCTTGAATAGAAAAGTATCGGGAACGATTAATAAATCGGTATAGGAGTTTAATACATTTTGTCTTTTGATCAAAATGTCCGCTTTTACGTCTTGCAGAAACAATCCGTTGGCATCTGTTACTTTGATCTCGATTTGGTTGGTGTCGGGGTAGAAATGGGTATTTGTTTTTATTTTTACTTCCAATTTGTTATCATATAACTCATAATCTTCATATTTGAAACTCGTATTGGCTACGATTTTACCCTGCTTGTCCCGAAGTTGAATGGGATAAGACTTATCCAATTGAAGTTTCAACGAGTCATGCAATTCAAATTCCCCGGCAAATCCTCCCGGATGATAGGGCATTACGGAAGTAATCTTTTTGTAGGAAGCATGATAGAGACCGGCTGTATTTATCCATACCTCCAGTTCTTTTTTCAAAGGCTTTTTGTTTTGTGACAAGGCATAAGATTTGAAGCGAACCGTTTCTCCCGGTTTATATTTGTTCTTATCCGTAATCATA
>DAIQOU010000355.1:0-5275 GCA_036787725.1 Bacteroidales bacterium | reverse complement strand
TCCCGGAAAAAGAGAGACAACTGCTGATTCATGAGAGAGATTTTAAGATTAATGATTCTTATAATACTTATCTTATGCAGAAAAGAATCGAAACTCAAATTCAGAAAGCTTCCAACAATGCAGATAATTTTGTCTTGGATAAGCCCAGAATCGGTTATATTGTAAATGCAAAGGGTAGACTTAATACTTATATTATTTTTAGTATTGCAGGCCTTCTATTACCGTTTTTATTTGTCTTTTTCAAAGAGATGCTATTTAAAACCGGTATCCAATCTAAAGAAGAAATTGAAGATTTATCCGGATTGCCCGTCATGGGAGTAATCGATCATTCCAATAAGAAAGAATTATTGGTTGCAAAACAATATCCTCGTTCCGGTTTTGCCGAAGGATTCAGGAATTTACGTTCTAAAATAGAATATACAACTAAAAAAGAAGATCTGATGGTATTAATAACTTCTACCGAGCCGGAAGATGGAAAAACGTTTGTCGCATGTAATTTAGCGGAAATATATCAAACTTCCGGAAAAAAGACGCTGTTGATAGATATGGATCTTCGTAAACCTACTTTAACTAAATCATTGGGTCTGACCCGTGCCAAAGGAATTTCCAATTATCTGACAGGACAAGTTTCACTTTCGGATATATTAATTACTTCTTCGGATTACGGGTTTGATATTTTACCTGCCGGAACAGCTCTTTCAAACTATGTAGAGTTACTCCATTCTTCGAAAACCAAAGATATGTTATCGGAACTTAAAGAAATGTATAATTATATTCTTCTGGATTGCAGTCCGGTAGGGTTAGTTTCAGATGCCTACTTTTTGTCCGGATTAACAGATATTACTTTATATGTAGTACGAAATGAAAAAACGGATCGCAACTTCTTTAAATCCACTATAAAGGAATTGGTTCGAAATGCAGATAATAACATTGCAATTGTTTATAATGATGTCAGGTCTCGTTATGGAGTTTCAAAGCAAAGATCAAAGAAATATAATTCTTATTATCAACTGAAATAAAGCATAAAGCATCGTTGCAGAATCATAAAAATAGTAAAGAAGGCATATTCCGCATGCCTTCTTTTGTTTATTTATATGTATTTGTATTTTGTTCCTCATAAATAAAATTTTGATGAAGCGAATTTTCACGTTGCTTTTTGTTATTATTTCAATTTGCAGTTCGGTTAAATCCCAAGTGAATACAGATAGAGTACTCACTATAGGTAAAAATGCATTGTATTTTGAAGATTATATACTTTCCATCCAATATTTTAATCAAGTGATAAAAGCCAAGCCTTATCTTGCGGAGCCTTATCTTTATCGAGCAATTGCAAAATTTAATTTAGAGGATTATACCGGATCGGAAAATGATTTAACACTGTGTTTGGAAAGAAATCCCTTTTTAGTATATGCTTATCAATGCCGCGGAGCTGCTCGACAGAATCTTCAGAATTATGAAGGTGCTATTTTGGATTATACCAAGGGATTGGAATTCAGACCGGAAGACAAACAGATGCTGATCAATATGGGAATTGCTTATATTCAGTCTAAAGAATATGATAATGCGGAAGAAACATTAAATAGACTGATCACTTTTCATCCTAAATTTACACAAGCTTATCTTACTCGCGGTTCATTATATGCCGAAAAAGGAGACTCCTTAAATGCATTGGCGGATTACAATACCTCTGCTTCTTTGGATAAATATTATTCACCGATCTACGGTCAGCGAGGATTACTTTATTATCAAATGGATAGCCTGCAAAATGCATTGGCTGATTTTACTGAAGCTATCCGTTTGGAACCGAGGCAAATCGGATATTATATAAATCGAGGCTTGGTACGTTATTATCTGAATGATTTTAGAGGGACCATGTCGGATTATGATGTAGTGATTGAGTTTGATCCCAATAATTTGATTGCTCGTTTTAATCGCGGATTACTTCGTGCCCAGTTAGGCGATAATAACCGGGCGATTGAAGACTTTGACGTAGTAATTGAATTTGAACCGGAGAATTATATGGCTATTTACAATAGGGCTATATTGAGAGAAGAAATAGGAGATAACCGGGGCGCTATCGAAGATATTAATTTAGTATTGAATGAGTACCCTAATTTTTTTGCGGCTTATTATTTTCGTTCTTCAATAAAGAGAAAAATGAGGGATGTAACCGGAGCCGATCGAGATTATTGGTATGCTTATGATTTGGAAAACAAATTGTTGAAAGAAAAAGAGCAAGGAAAAGTAGTTACAGGAAAGGCTGTCCTTTCTGCAGATGAAGCAGAAGTTGCAGAAACGCAAGATGATAAAACAAGAGCTAAATCGGATAAAGATATTGAGAAATTTAACCGCTTGGTGGTTTACGATAAGGAGGAAGAACAATCTTTAAAGTATAAAAATGAAATAAGAGGAAAGGTCCAAAATAAACAAGTAAAAGCGGATCCGGAACCTTCTTTTTTAATTACTTACTATGAGCAATTATCCGGAGTAGATAAAATTTCTCATTTTAGTAATTTGGTGACAGATTATAATAAAAAACATAAATTGGCTCTCCAATTGATTATTACCAATAAGGAAGCCGCTCTTACGGACGATCAGGCCGAACAACATTTTGAATCGATAAACGAGAATTCCCTTACAATCACTCAAAATCCTTCTGATCCCAATGGATATTTTATAAGAGCATTGGATTTTATGGTGTTGCAAGATTTGTCGGAAGCATTAATCGATTATGATCGAGTAATAGCGTTGGACCCCGAATTTTTGCTTGCTTATTTTAATCGGGCAGGAGTGAGGTTGAAGTTATTGGAATTATCAAAATATGGAGAGAATACAAAAGAGGATATTGTATCCGAACTTCAAGCTAAAAAAAGAACATCGCCTGTGAGTACATCAAATCCTTATATTAAACAAAGAGAAGAGTTGCAAAAAAAGGAGAATCGATTGAATATTGAATATGATCAGATAATCAAAGACTATGAAATGTGTGTTAAACTCAACCCTGAATTTGTTTATGTCTATTTTAATAAAGGGAATATTCGGTATATTCAGAAAGATTTTCGCATGGCTGTTACAGAATATAATGAGGCTATTCGTCGACATCCGGATTTTGCGGAAGCTTATTTTAACAGAGGATTAACTTATTTAAGTTTAGGAAATACGGAAAAAGGAATTGCAGATTTAAGCAAAGCCGGAGAATTGGGTCTTGTGAATGCTTATGGAATTATAAAAAGAATGACGGTTGATTAATATTGTAATTCGAGTTGTTACATTAAAAAAAGTATGCTACTTTTGTACCTGATTTTTTATTTTTTAGGTATACAATAAATTTATGATAAAAATAACTTTTCCTGACGGTTCTGTAAGGGAATATCCGAAAGGAACCACATCTCTTCAAATAGCAGAAAGTATAAGCTCAAGATTGGCGCAAGATGTTGTTGCTGCCGGGGTAAATGGAGAAACTTGGGATTTGACTCGTCCCATACAGAATGACTCTTCTATACGTTTATATAAATGGGAAGATCCTGAAGGTAAACATGCATTTTGGCATTCATCGGCTCACTTAATGGCTGAAGCTTTACAGGAATTGTATCCCGGAATAAAATTCGGTATAGGACCTTCTATTGAGAATGGATTTTATTACGATGTTGATCCCGGGGAAGGAGTTATTATTAAAGAAAGCGACCTTTCTGCGATAGAAGAAAAAATGAAGGAATTGGTTGCAAAGAAAGAAAAAATAGTACGCCGGGATATTTCCAAAGCGGATGCTTTGAAAATGTTCGGAGAGAAGAATGACGAGTATAAAGTGGAACTGATCAGTGAATTAGAGGACGGAACAATAACCACTTATACACAGGGAAGTTTTACGGATTTATGTCGAGGACCTCATCTTCCCGATACTTCTTATATAAAAGCATTGAAGTTGATGTCTGTGGCCGGAGCTTATTGGAGAGGAGACGAAAAACGAAGACAGTTAACTCGGATTTATGGCATTACCTTTCCGAAAAAAAAGATGTTGGAGGAATATCTTATCTTGTTGGAAGAAGCTAAAAAAAGGGATCATCGGAAGATCGGAAAGGAATTGGAACTGTTCATGTTTTCTCAAAATGTGGGTCAAGGGTTGCCCCTTTGGTTACCCAAAGGTACACAATTGCGTTTAAGGTTGGAAGAGTTTTTGAAAAGAATTCAAAAACGATTTGGTTATCAGCAAGTAATCACTCCTCATATTGGTAATAAGATGTTATATGTGACTTCCGGTCACTATGCCAAATATGGTAAGGATTCTTTTCAGCCTATTAAAACTCCGGAAGATGGAGAGGAATTCTTGCTAAAACCCATGAATTGCCCTCATCATTGTGAGATTTTTAAAGCATTCCCCCGATCTTATAAAGATTTGCCTTTTCGTTTGGCTGAATTTGGTACGGTGTATCGTTATGAGCAAAGCGGTGAATTGCATGGGTTGACCAGAGTAAGAGGGTTTACACAAGACGATGCTCATATTTTTTGTACTCCCGACCAGGTAAAAGAAGAGTTTGTGAAAGTCATGGATATTATACATATCATTTTTAAGGCGTTAGACTTTAATGATTATGAAGCTCAAATTTCATTGAGAGATCCGGATAATAAGGAAAAATATATCGGAACGGAAGAAAATTGGAATAAGGCGGAGGCTGCCATCATAGAAGTATGCCGGGAAAAAGGAATCAATGCCCGGATAGAACTCGGAGAAGCTGCTTTTTATGGGCCGAAATTAGATTTTATGGTAAAAGATGCTTTAGGACGTCGGTGGCAATTAGGTACAATTCAGGTCGATTATAATCTTCCGGATCGTTTTGATTTGGAATACACCGGGTCTGATAATCAAAAACACCGTCCGGTAATGATTCATCGGGCACCTTTTGGTTCAATGGAACGCTTTGTTGCAGTTCTTATTGAACATACTGCCGGAAATTTTCCGCTTTGGCTGGCTCCCGATCAAGCTGTTATTATTCCTATCAGTGAAAAATTCAATGAATATGCACGTCGGGTGGCAGAAGAATTGAATATGCAGGATATACGTGCTTTTGTAGATGATCGAAATGAAAAGGTAGGAAGAAAAATAAGGGATAATGAAATGAAAAAAATACCTTATTTACTTATTGTGGGAGAAAAAGAAATGGAAAAAGAAGAAGTTTCTGTCAGAAAACATGCGGAAGGTGATACCGGTTTGATGAAAATTGCTAACTTTGCGGCGATTTTACAAGAGGAAGTTGAAAAACAAATGACTTGCTGGCAA
>DAIQOU010000799.1:0-1562 GCA_036787725.1 Bacteroidales bacterium | reverse complement strand
CTTCGATCCTTTATTATTTTATTTTTGATAGTCAAACGTACCCGTTCCTCCGGAAGCATCCAACCAACCTTTGGTTTGTTCTATCCACGGATTATTGGCAAGAACGACCCGCTTCAATCCCCACATATAGTAATGTTGTCTCCACAAGACGGTTACCGGATCATTATTTACATTATCCAACGGAGTATCCGGATCAATCAATTCAAAATTATCTTTATAGAATTGAGCCAATTTCATTAAATCATCTTGGAAAGTAGTTGAATTCGGATTAACACTCAACTCTTTACGTTCTTCTTTCAACGGATCCGCATCCGAAGTTCCAATCGTTTTTACTTGTAAATAATGTCCTATCCGAGCTCTTCCGTTCAACGGTTCCACTCTTAATTTTTGACAAGTGTTATTATCGCCCTCATCATTATAAAGCATCCACCGTTGCATATCCCAAACACGAATGCCTTCATAAGCCAACTCTACCCGACGTTCGTATAAACAAGCTTCCAGTGCAGCATATTTATCGGAAAGATTACCGATACCGTAATTATTGGCAGAAGGAATTCCCACCCGAGCACGAATCATCGATAAATATTTTATACAATTTGCTTTATCATCCAAAGCGGCATAACATTCCGCAATATTCAGTAATAACTCAGCATATCTGTAATAGAAAATATCCACGCCCGAATACTTTAATCCTCCATCCCGATCGGCATTCGGATCACTCATCTTTCGAACAAAAGCAGGCGTATTCACATCATTTTCATCACTGTACTTCTTCAATTCCTTTCCATCTTTATTATACAAATAACGATAGGCCCATACCGTTTCTTTAGAATCTTGTTTATGTCCCCATTCACTGCCTGAAAAAGCAAACGTACGATAAAAACGAGGATCCCGGTCCAAGAAGAATAAGAAAGGATCATAACCGTTATCGGCAGTCGGACGAGATCCGTCGGCCATCGGAAACAAATCGATCATCTCTTGCGGCGCTTTGACTCCACCGGAACCGCTTTGACTTTTCAACCGGATAGAAGCTTCCCATCCGTTATTCTGTGCATTACTCAGCACACTCGGCGACATCATATTAAGCATGATCACTTCTTTACAAAACTTATTGTCTACCAAAAACATTTCTGCCCAATCCTTCGCACTGCTTCCGTACAAACCGTAACCGGCACTTGACAATTCGGTCTCTGCTTTCAAACCGGCATCCAAGGCTGCTTGCCAACGTGTTTTATCCGAATCCCAATTTTTATTAAATACCGGACTCGCATAAGTAAGTAATACCCGACTCTTTATGGCCAATGCCGCCGTTCTTGTCAAACGACCATAGTTGGCATCATCCCATTTATCCGGCAATAAGTCTGCAGCATGATCCAAATCGGAAAGGATCAATTCTACACATTCTCCCGGCAAAGCGCGAGGTAATTTAATGCTTTCATCTATAGAAGAAGGGGACTGAATGGAAGTGACCAAAGGAACTCCCCCATAAGTACGCAACAAATCGAAATATTGCAATGCACGGAAAAAATACATTTGTCCTTTAGCTGTTTTTTTGAATGATT
>DAIQOU010000354.1:0-5307 GCA_036787725.1 Bacteroidales bacterium | reverse complement strand
TAACGGTAATATTAATCGTATAACGTAAAGCCGCTTCAAGATTAAACTCTTTTTCCGTAAAAAATCCGCCAATAAAAGTCAATAGAGCTATAATTCCGATAAGGGGATATAAATACGTTTTGAAAAACACTTCATTACCGGAAGGTTTTTCTTCAGCCCTTTCGCTCCAACCTTTAGCCGGGCGGCTAATCATCTTATAAAGGATTTGAAATAATTGCTTCAGCATTCGCGTCCCGAATAATACTTAAAAAATAAAACATCCCGTACAAAGATAACAAAAAAGAACAGACCCCGAAAGGCCTGTTCTTTTTAATTTGATATATAAAATAATCAATTCTTATTGTTTGATTACTTTCTTACTTACTTCTTGATTATTGATAGTAGCTGTAACTACATATATACCCTTAGCCCAATCGCCGGCAGAGATCACGATTTCCGAACCGGAAGCGTTTTCTACAGCTTGGATCAATTGACCATTAGAGTTATAAACCTTAACAGCAGAAATCTTACCTTCAGCGTTAGCAATAGTCAAGCGATCAGTGAACGGATTCGGATAGATAGCAAATGCTTTATCCAATTCGGTATCTTCAATACCGGTACCGTCTACAGTAATCGTTTTAGATACCTTATAATAAGAGCCTAATGCATCGGAATTATTTCCGCAAACATGATATGCAGTTACTGTCAACGGATATTGTTGAGCAATTGCTGATGCATCAATAGTCAATTCATTGGTATTCAAATTAGAGTTACCGTCATATTTCAATGTACCCGGTCCGTCAAATTCCCAAATCATTTCCGTAATATCATCGTTGATTTGACCGCTACCCAAACGATATACTCCGGTTTCACCTAGACCAAGTTTTACGGGACCAAATAAAGAATCAGGAGTAAGATTCAATTTAGAAGCTACCCAAAGATCCATTTCTTTACTGCTGATAGCAAATTCCGGACAAGCAGGAATCAATTTTACAGAATATCTTCCGGAATTATCGGCAGACAAACCGTTCATTACATAAGAAGAATTTACAGCACCCGGAATCGGATTTCCGTTTTGATACCATTGGTATGAATCCACTGCAGAAGCAGCTACACTCAACGTATAGTTATTATCTTGACAAATAGAAATGGTTGTATCTTTCAAATCCGTAAAGATAGTAGGTGTGATACCCATTACAACTTTAGCAGGTTTAGATTCGATCTGAGCTTCTTGACATGCTGAATTTACATGTACCTTATAAAGACCGTTTTCATAAGCCATATACTTAGTTCCGGCTGCAATGGAATCGTACTTATTGGTTGTCGGATTAAATTTAAACCAACCCATATTTACGTCTACTCCGGCAACACCGGCAGAAAGATCAATCGTAGTAACCTCGCAATTAACTGTATCAATCGGATAGTTAGTTAAACGGGTGATCGGATTGATTTGAGTTACAAGAACTGCAGTATAATTACTCGGACAAGTTACATAAAGACTGTCAGGGGTCATTGTTTTATAACTTGCAGTCACATAAGTAGTGTCATAAACAGCACCGTAAGTAACTACTCCCGGATTCCAAGCAGGGAAAGAAGGAATGTAATGAAGCGTACTGTCAGCTTGAACCGAATCCGGACGACCTTCATGGGCCCGTTGAGGACTGTACCAAGTATAGAAGATAGAATCACCACCGACATTGGTAATAAGGGTATTCAAATTAACAGGAGCTGTCAACGAATTGTGACAAGCAATTGCCTTGTGAATAGAATCTCCGGCAACAGTAAACTTAGCTTTAGGATGAACATTCAAGGTATACCTTGCAGAATCTCCACCACAAGTTGCGGTTGTAATTGTATTCGTAAATTGAGGATAAATAAAGAACTTAGAAGTCAACTTTGTTGTTGTATCATTATCCACAGCACCCCAAGCAGCATAAGTTCCCATTTGCGTAGCCAAAGGTAAAACCCAAAGCCCCGGAGCGGTTGAATTATTGAATCCGGCCAAAGTTGAATTTATCTTTTGAGTAATATCATTGGCAGAATCAGCCAACGCAATTTCCCATGTCCCGGTAGTGGAAGCACCCATTGCAGCTTGTACAGCAGTTGCAATTTCCCATTTTACTTCAGGTAATATTTCACCAATACAAACAGTGGTATCATATACCATAACGCCCGCAGGAATAACAGATGGAGCAATAACAGTTCCAACCAATGCATTCGTATCGATCGGATTCAAAAATAAAGAATCAATCACAAGCGGGTTAGGAATTCCTCCAATAAACCCGTTACCAGTAGAAGCAACTAGCAATGCACCGGGATATACGGCCGAAAGATTAGAACCTAACAGATAAGCATTTCCTATACAACCCTTAGCATCATATACATCATTTCCGGCAATGAATCCCCATGCTGTTGCATTTTGCAGATTTTCCAAAGTGGGCGACATATAATCCACTACATCAATTGAAGCAATACCATCCGCATTAAGAGCTCCCTCGTCAACTACAACATTAAATCCGGCAACAATATCTCCTGCAGCAAACGGGGTAGCTGCACCGGTCCAATCAAATTGTGCGGTAGGAATTGTATCTATGCTGACAGTAATAGGAAACTTACCTTTTTTATTAAACTTTAGATCAATTTTATGAGATTCCAATGTATCTGTTCTCATACAGTATTCATCCACCATAGGAAGTACATAAGCATAAGGAGCCATATACAACGTATCGATAGAAATTGTGGTATCTTTTACAGGATTAGTAACACCGGTAACTTTTAATTTAATGTTCACATCAAATACATAATGTCCATGAGGAATAGCAGCTCCGGTAGGAGTTACAGCTACATCTGTAGAATTAGCAACCTGACCGGGAAGAGGAGTACCCGTAATAAGATCTGTCACATTCAATTCTAAGTCATAACTATCAAAGAAAGAACCGGCTATATTGACCGGAGTAAGAGCGTCATAATTGTCAGCAGTTAGAAGCGGACAAATCACCTGATTTCCTCCTTGGCTGATAAAATAAATAGGATCTGCACGAAGCACTTGATCTTCAAATGTCAATTCGGGAAGACCGGTTGAAGGATCAATATCCCAATCAGAATCATCCCATCCCATATCACCGGTTAAATAACCTGCGGGATCATCCAAGAAATCAACATATTCTCCGGCAGGTAATTCAAGACCATCTTTATCATCAGCATTCATAGCACCCGCGGTTGCAGGAGTAGATTCTAGTTCAACCGAGATATTAGCCTGACCGGCTTCCGGTACATAGTTATTACTGTAAGTAACAGCACCCCCACCATTTTCAAACCCGACAATACGACCAAAAAATTTACGTTGTGGTAAAGCAGGAAAAGGAGCTGATGTATTATCAAAAAATTCCAGATTCAAATAAGAAGGGGTTTGCAATGTTCCAGATGCTTGTCCCGAAACAAAACAATCCGAAATAGAACTTGCAGCTTGTACCCAACCGGCAATACCTCCCATCAGCGCCCAACTGGTAGTTGTAAAACCAGATTGTTCTATGGCATAGATATTATCAGTTAACACAAACGAATTGGAAACAGTAGCATTGTCCATAAACCCAACTATTCCTCCAACAGACAAGAAAGGTACCCCTCCCGGCACTCCTACATTTACTCCATCTTGATTTGAAATCGCCTTAATAAAAGAATTTCCTGCAGTACCGCTTAAAGCCGTGAAATAAGATTTATCAATAGACGCACCCGGGGCTGCAAATCCAACCAACCCCCCCATAGCAGAGTGTAAAGGGGTCATTGCATCCATTGTAAGTGCAGCAGTCAATCCGGCAGTTCCTCCTCCATCATTAACCAATTGTACCCCGGATTGAGAAATAGTACCGTTCATAAAACCAACTAATCCTCCAATATACTCAAGGTCTGTTGAAGTACCTGTAGAAGCTGAATTTATATCAATCGAAGCGGTTTGCACCAAACAATTATCGATATTTGCGATAACAGATTGACCTGCATTTTGAACCATTCCGACCAATCCACCTGCATAAATTCCGGCAGGATTATCAGTCGGAAATGCAGTTGCCAACTCAACATCAGAAGCATTATAACATTCAGAAATAGTCACGGATGTAGTAGCATCGCCACCCATGTAGCCGACCAATCCTCCGATAACTCCCACCATAGTAGGAGTAGCAACATAAGTAAAGTCTACTTTTCCTCCTTTTACATACGATTTTGTAATGAAATTAGTTGTTCCGGCAGCATAAATGAAACCGACCAAACCTCCAACAGATTGATAAAGAAGTCCACCTGTACCGGTAATGGTTATATCTCCTTCAAAAGAAGATTCGGTAATTTGCAAATTATCGGCAGTAGCACCGGCAGCCGTAACAAAACCACCGACCAATCCTCCGGCATCCGTACCGGCTGTAATAGTACCTGTAGGCTTAGAAGATGAGTGAGTGATTGTTAAAGCTTTATTAGCAAAACCGACTAAACCTCCTACATATTGAGTTCCGGTCACCGGTATATCGGAAAAAGAACGGATAATCGTCAATTCACTTCCCGCAGAACCGACCAAACCTCCTATATTAGCAGTGTTGGCAGTAATAGTTCCTTGAGCAAACGAATTCTCAATCTTTACCATGCCTCCGGTTACACCGATCAAACCGCCGACTCCACCCGGAGTAGCACCGGCAACAGAGATATTAAGACCTGTTACATAAGAATCTGTGATCGTTAAGGTTGTACCATTAAGTACCAATCCTACCAACCCACCGATTCCACCGGCAAAACCGGAAGCAAGCACTTGTGTGGGAGAGTTTATAACCCGACAATTTTCAATAACAGCATTTGGGCCTGCAGTCAATCCGACTGCCACAGATGCAGCTAAATAACCGAAAGATGCACCTCCGGTAGGATGTGAGTGCCCATTAATATCCAATGTCAGATTTTTAATTGTCCCCCCGGACAAATAAGTTATGAAAAAAGCATCGGAAGCCGCATTGGGAGCATTATTAAACTTAATGGTTTTATTATTACCATCCAATGTCCCTTCAAACGAACTTACAGCAGTCAACCAACCGGTTGGAAAATCGGTTGCATTAATTTCAATATTGCGATCCAATACAAATATATTACCGGCCGTCGCATACGCATTACCGGTACCCGGATCCGGTACACTATTAATAACCGAGTCCAAATCCAATGCCGTCTTAATAATATACGGGTTGGTTGCAGAGCCGTCTCCGCCACCCAAACCGCCTTCGGCAAACGCACTAATACCTCCCCCGAATAAGAGCAGGAAGGTAAAAGTCAATTGTAAAAAACTTTTCTTCATAATAA
>DAIQOU010000025.1:0-19441 GCA_036787725.1 Bacteroidales bacterium | reverse complement strand
GGAATGTTGCTTCTCTGCATAAGCCCCGGTTTCGATAAAAGTAAGGATGAGACCGATTTCTTCCCATTGCTTTGTGGTACTTATTCTATTGTCGCTACCGTCATCGAGCAAAGAGGAAAGTTCATGAAAGGGAACTTTATCTTCGTTGTATATGGTTTCTCCTTTGGGGGCCTGTGCGGTAAACCACCCGGCAAATAGAATTATACAAATAATTATCTTTTTCATAAGAGTTTACGTTTAATAATGCTTTCTGCCGATAAAAACCGGGGATATCTAAAAAGAGCACTTGGCCTTTGGAAACAGACTCATTCAATCTCCCAACGGAATATAAAAGAACTCAATTCCCGTCCCTTTTTCCGGGTCGAGATTCCGCGAATACTTCATTGACAGGTCATCATCCCAGTGTTCAAACACCCCAAGGCTCGAAACGGGCTTTCCACCCTGCATATATCGGGTACCTGAAGGTGCATTCTCCTGTGTAGCCATCTCCCGAAGGAAATCACCCGCATTAAAAACCAGACAAGAGCACCTATTCCCACAACTATTACAGACGTCTTATTCCAAAGCTTTGCAGCTGACAGAATACATTTTCGTACGGTATTTTGAATGATGAGTTTCATTTGTTTACTTCTTCAACCATTTATCAGCAAATTCAAAATCATGTTTCGCAAGTCCTTTGTCTGACAACGCTATGTTAGTTATTTCACGTCCTTCGAGTGTAATTCCTCTGCTTTCTATTGCCTGTACCATTGCAGACGACTCCGAACCTACCGATTGAAGTCCTTCGATACGCAGATCGGTTACATCATCGACTACTACTGCCGGGCGATAATCCGTATTGCGTTGACGGATACGAAAATTTTCAACTATAATATTATCCGCATGACGGACATAAAGACCTCCGGCGGGATTAAAGTGACCAAACATCCGGTTTTCCGGATACCCGTTCAGACTTTCGGGAAGCCGCTTAGTCATGGGTTGCTCGCCACCGTTATGCTCGACGCTGATATCGCGCAGAGTTATATCGCTAACCCGACTGCCGGGAATACCTGTTATAATGCAAGGAATAATGCCCTCGGCTACGGCAGTTATATTGCTGATATGAATATTACGTATTATTCCCGTTCCATTACCTTTACGCCGGTTCAAGCAAATAAAGATCGGCGTGATGATACCTTCCATCGTGATGTTGGTAAAAGTAAGATGCTCTATGATACCACCATCGGCCGATTCTATCGCAATACCGGCCAATCCGGTACGGGTTCCCGGAGCGATCCGGCGATATTCTTTCGACCAGTCCCAAATATTGCTTTCCTCTGTTCGTCGAATGACGCAATTGGATACGGTAACATTGCGGAATCCTGCACGTGAAGCGGTGCCCAACTTTATGGGATTGCAGTTGGACGAGATAATACAATTGGTTATGGTGATGTTCTCGGGAAGGAAATCAGGGTCATCGCTTTTGAGACAAATTCCGTCATCATCGGCGTTAATTCGGCAGTTGGAGATAGTAACATTGCGCGCGTCCACGTCAATACCGTCATTATTGCCTTGCGCCAGGCAGTGAAGTGAAATACCGTCTATCTTCACGCCGTCGCAACGAAACAAGCGAACTGTCCAGCTACCCGCATCACGGATTTCGACATCGGTAAGTGACATCCGACGGCTATCTTTATAATAGATGGCATATGGTCGCTTGCCGTCGTTCACCCGGTAACCTTTTGCAATGAAATCGGGGTGGCGTGCTTGCCCATCAATGATGCCCGGACCGGATATTCCTGCGGCTTCAATGCCGTCGGCTACTATCATAGAACGTACCGGGTAGTCTTTCGGGTTGTCGGTGCTGCCCATGATGACCGCTCCGCGGGAAAGCCGTAACTCAACATGGCTGCGCAAAAAGATGGTACCTGTTATGTAGCTGCCCGGGGGAACAAGTACTTCACCACCACCGCTTTCGGCACAGGCATCAATGGCACTCTGCAGGGCATTGGTGTTCAAGGTGGATGCATCTCCTATGGCGCCGAAATCCGTGACGGTTACATTCTTTGCCGGGAGTTCCCGTGTGGTAAACAAACATAGAAACAGGAACGCGAGGGGGATTATAGGTTGAAATCTTATAGTCATATTATTAGTTTCTTTGAACCGGTATAAGAAAAATATTATTATAATTTACTCTTCCACTATGAGCAATACAATACCCGGATCAGAGTAATCTGAATAGTCGCAACCTTCCATATGAGGCACTTCTGTGTAAGCATATTTGTTACCTTTGCAAAGGTTTTCGACGGTTGTGCCTGAAATGATGATGCCGCGTCCGTCTGCAGTCTTCAAGTAAGGAATTTCCTGCGGATTTTCGTTACTGACAAGGTCTTGAGCAAACACTTTGAAATTGCCTTTCGGTAAGCCGTTCTGATAAGCCAGTGTGAGCGAGTGATAATGTCCGAAAATACCCACTTTGCGATCCCAACGTTTGGGTTGCACTTTAACATCGACCTTCTGTTGTTGATATTCACCCCGGATATTGCGATTGATGGTTGTCACGGCTGTACATTCATTGTCGTAGAGCGAAGCCAATACATAGGGTCGGTTTTCGTTAAAAGTATCTACTCCGATAATCTCGGGCAACGGCAAACGGCGACTCATGCGTGCCGGAGCCTCATAATGACGACCTGTCGGTTCACTATCAAAAAGATTATCTTCAGAGACGGTATACTTTCCATCGGCGCCAAACGGCAACGCAATGCGATGCCATCTTATCGCTCTCACAATTTCATTCAAACGATTCTTCATCAGTCTTGTTCCTGCGTCGAAAGTACCATCGGCTTTGCCATTGGGATAAGGACCGGTGTAAGGGTGACGCATAATACCGATAGCACAACCCAATCCGACAGCAATGTATGCTTCATCCTCGCAGTTGATAATACTCCATCCATTAATTTCAGCAGTACCCTTGCTCAGTACTTCGGCAACGCGACTGATGGTTTGTGCCTGCGAAAGGTCGCCACTTACATCGTAAGTACGCAATACCTCGCTGAAAGTAATATAATAAGGCTTATGTGGCCCGCCATCCTGAAACGAAGCATGCTCAATGACTACATCGGGAGCCATCTCGCGCCCCCACTTACTGAGGTTACGACGGAAAGCATCATCACGGTCTTTGTTACCCCAATCCACTTTCCAATAATGAAAACCTGCCTTTTGCGATTCTTTCAGCCGTTGCTTCCAATATTTTTCCTCTTGTTTTACCGTCCACTTCTTCGAATTCTCGAAAGTATTCTCTCTACCTGTATATTTCTTTGTCAGACAGATGGGATTTTGAGCACAAATCCATCCGCCAAGGCCTTTCCAGCCCTGATCTTTCACAGCATTCACCAGACCGGCCATGCGTTCCATATCATTGCCGGCGAACGAAGGGAAGCGAGTTTGGTCCAAGGTCAGCATAGCGAGATACTCATTGTCGTAATTAGAGCCGTGTGGACGCTTACTGTTCGAACCGGCAGGAATATCCCATGAATCGTCAATCACAAAGAGCAAATCTTGTCGAATAGAGGGGAAGTGATTGAGCCATCCCTGATAACGACTGTCTACAGTATAAATAGCACCATCAATATTTTTGGAGGCATCCTTTGTATATACCTTATGTGTACCAAAAAGATTGTCCTCGTTCATCTCTGCACGTGAGCCATTAGAACCTCTACCGAAAGTATGGCTTGTCACATAACCCTGTAAGTTCCAAGTACAATAATAATCGGGCGCTTGCGATGGAGTTGCGGGGACCAGACTGCCGGGATTCTGCTGTGCTACGCAGGGTGTACAGAACAGCAAGGCAGCTATTATGAAATAATGTCTTCTGTTTTTCATTCTATTTATTTATTGGATAGCTTTACTTTTTCTCCTTTTTTAAGTGTTATCTTTTCATTGTTCACTTCCGGTTCGGTGTCTTTCCAGGCAGTCAGAGTTACCTCATAAGAAGTACCTTCTACTTCTCCATCAACAATGACTCCCTGTAACGAGCGAATTCCCTTTACATACACTTTGCCTTGCCACGGATTACACTTACCTATTTCCAGCCTTCCATACCAGTCGCTTACGAGATTATTCAAAAGTGATTGTGCAACGAGTCCATTGGTAATATTATAAAAAGAGGTAGTGAAATTCTTACTGGTTTCATATATCTGTATCCATTCCGGGTCCACGTAGGTAGACTTTTCCATGTTATCCCAGTCGCGCAACCACCCATCCGTATCGCCAACGCGAGAGCCGGCGAGAAGGAATTCACCCAGCGTCCAGCCGTAGAAATACGGAACTTTTGCATCCTGTGTGATATCATATCGCAGATCGTAAACGATCTGAGCCGAAGAGGATATGCTGTCGCCTACGGGGAGGAATGCAAGTTCATTCAACTGCACGGGATGCTTTTGCCTGCCGAAATCGGCCTCGCCGCTGCCGGCACTTGAGAAGTAGAATCCCTTTTCGGATTTCAAACTTTCGAAGGCAAGGCCATCTTCCAAGATGCGGGCGTATTGTCCATCACGGTCCAAACCGTGTTTTATGGCTTGTTGAAAACAGTATTTGGCACTGTACAGAGCACAGAGGTAATCTTTTTGATTCTCTCCGCCTCGTTCATCCTGTCCCATGGAAGGAGTGATGAACAGATGCCAAAGGCCATCGCCTTCCCGACTGCATATGTTCCGGTAAAACTCGGCGCAGCCCTCCAACAGGGGGATAGCGTGCTTTCGGGTCCACTCGGCATCGTTTACATATACTGCCGTTTCGCAGGCCATCCGGGCAAAGTATCCGGAGTTATGAATCTCATAATAAAATTTATTGGGAGGTGTCGGGTTGTGATACCCCTCGAAATCCCCGTAAGGAAATACCCAAGGAGCCAGAATGCCGTCGACACCATAAAATCGTTTGGTGTATTTCCGCAAGCCGTCGACTCTTTCGCTCCAATGTTCTATCCACGACTTGGCGATGTTGAGATTGCCGGTTGAAAGCAGAACGGGATGTACATACGACACATCCTGCGGATAATAAAACGGCCACCAATTGCCGGTATAACCCATCGGGGGAGCCAAACCTTTACCGGCATCATCGTAAGACGACAGAAACATAGCCATGGAACGCACCCACATTTTCTGCGCTTTATCTTCGGTAAGTTTAAGGCATCCGGAGTTGTTCCATTTCCGGTGCCACCAATCTTTTGTTTGTTTCAAAGAAGCTTGAGCCGAGGTGACCGATGGAGTACCGTAAGAAAGGCTGATGCAATTGTCCCCTTCTTTCAAAACGAGAGTCAAGACATCGTTCTTTGCAGTGACGATGGCGTTGGTATGAAGATACAGGAGTGATTTTTTACCTAAACATTCAATGGTTATTTCCCAGGATTTATCTTTCTTATTGATAGAAACAGATTGATTTACTTCTTGTCCGTAATGAATAGTGAGAGCTTTACAAGGGTCCACAATAACCTTGAGCCCCGCTTTGGAGGAATGAATAGAAATAAAGCCGAGATTCGATTCAACCGGGTCAAACCAGGTGTTAACCTTCAGCCGGTTATCATCGGCAGTGAAGGTCGTGGTGATGGTACCATCATAATAAGACTGGTGTTGGGAATAATCGGAAACAGCATTGAACGCTTTCTCCCAATAAACCTCAAGCATGGGAATAAGGTAATCGGCATTGAACTTGCCTCTGCCTCTATGTTGTAAATGCATGTATTGGGTTTTGCCATATCTGTTGTTCTTCCGGGAGGGGTGCAGGTGCAGACCCAAGGATGCATAGGAGCTTCCGAATTGTCCGTTGCCCTGGTACAGGTAAATGGCAGGGGTACCATTGTACGCGTTCCTGACAACGTCGGCGGAACGGATTACTTCTTCTGTATCGAATAGCTCTTCCTGTGCGTTAGCATTCAAGAACGGGAATAGAAAAGAGAGCAGTAGGAATAGAGCGGGATGTTTCATTTATTAAATAGTTTTTAGGTCGTCATTATTAAAAGGATTCCTCTCCCTCTCAAGGCAGAGGAATCCATGCGGCATAGTATTGCTTAGTAATCTTCAGGATACACCTTTGGAGTGACATTCGTATCAGAACCATGATAGCCCGGCGTTTGGTTGATGTGTCCCAAACGGTTGGATTCTACAGCTTCAAAAGGAATGGGCCAATAGATGTGATAAGGACGGATGGTATACTTGTCTCCATCATTGCCGTCGGGTCCCTTATTCGGAATATTATATTTATAGAAGTTGTTACACTTGATAACACGGTCATAGAAAAAGTTATCGGTTGTAAAGTTAGCCTTGCTATAAGTCTTTCCATCATAGGCCTTGCCTGTAGCGACAAAGATTTGCGACATACGGGCCAATTCAGTCTTACGGGGTTCTTCTCCATGCAGTTCACGGGCGCGTTCATCCAGAATTTCGTCTATTCCTACAGTTACCAACGGAGCTGCGTGGGCACGTGTACGAACGGCATTGACATCGGCAGTTGCCGGACCGATTTCACCTTTCCACCAATAGGCTTCGGCACGCAACAGGTAGGTCTCGGCCAAACGGAAGACATACCAGTCGGAGTGCTTACCGTTTTGCTGGCCGTTACGTGTTTCGGGAACGATGAATTTGTTCGGGAACGGATAGTAAATACGGATAGAATCCTTGGGATTTGCAAGACTGCCCGGTTGTACATTCCTTCCATACCAGTCACCGGCTCCGGTATTATTATACACCATATCGGTCATCACCCACCAATTGGGTTGTTTGTGACGAAGGTCGGTATCACCCTTGTTCCCGGCGGTTTCTGTCCACAAATCGTAGTTGTACAGGTTGCTGGCACGGAGCGAACCGATACCACGTCCCACCTGGCGATACTGGGAACCGTTACCCTGCCCGTCGATCGTATAATAATATACGCCGTCTACAATTACTTGTCTGTTAGCGTTCACATTGTCGGCCATACCACTCGCACCGTCCGGAGTTCTGATTTTACCGCCATCTCCCCACTTCGGAAGATAGTTGCGCATGGTGGCTATCTGCCCCTTGGCACCGTCCAATTGTGCATCCGAACCGTCTGAGGGGCCCCGGTCAACAACCGTATAAATCGTTTCCGTATTAGCCGGGATTGATTTGTTGGCATGATAATGAAGGTCGAAAATAACGTCCAGCGGTGTATCTGTGCCAATAGCCAAAGCACGGTAACCTCTGTCGACAGCACTCTTAAAAGCATCATCGCCTACTGTTCCGGCACCGGCCAACGTTCCGAAACGTTCTGTCATCAGTTTGTGCTTGCCATCGTTGATAATCTTGCCTGCATTGGAAATGGCTCCGTCAAAATCGCTTGTTGCCAAACAAAGTTTTGTGAGCAGGTGATAACCGGCAGCACGGTTTGGCGTACCATAATCAGTAGTTTCGGGAATGTATTCTACATATTGGGCCAATTCTTCCTTCATGCACTTCAGGATACTTTCCGAGGTAAAAGAATAGAAGTCCAGACGGGGAGATTTTATCGCTTCGAGCACCAAAGGCACATCGCCGAACTGCAAGGCCAGACGATAATAGGCATAGCTACGGTAGAAATAGCATTGTCCCAAGATTGTGCGTCGTGTATCTTCATTCATATTGACTTCTTTAGCGCCGTCGATGATATAGTTTACACGAGAGATGATCTTCCACCAGTTATCCCAGTTGGTACGGATTTTAATATCCTTGTCCAAATTACCGGTAGGCTGAACGTCTTTTTCCAGATCTACAGGGATATTTGCCCCTTCCGAACCCATTACAGCTATATCCGAGAATACCATCTCGGCCAGAATGGGAGCCATGTGGTCGTAATATTCGTCACGGACGAGTGAAGCGCAGCTTGTAAGACTGGCTTTAAAACCTTCTTCGCTTACCAATACATTGTCGGTGGTGAAAAATGACAACGGGTCGGGAGACAGGAAATTGTCGCTACATCCGGTAAGCATCAGGCCTCCCAAAGCGATTGACAGAAATATCTTATGTTTCATATTTTTCATCATTTTGTAGTTTAGAATTTCAAATTAAAACCGATGTTGAACTTGCGGGGTACAGCGCCACCTGTATTTTCCGGATCCCATACGGGCCATGACGACCGGACTGCTATGTTTTCTGCATTGCAAAATACCTGTGCCGATTTCAAACCGATACGGTTGATAAGTTTGGTCGGCAATCTATAACCCAACGTAATGTTCGACAGACGGATGAAGTCCGTTTTGATATAATTCCTTGTCGGCACTGCATCAATATCACGTTCCGACATACGCGGATATTTGTTGCTGCGGTTTTCTTCTGTCCAATAAGGAATAACAAAATCACTCAAAGTAAGGGCACCGAAGTGCTCGTAATTATAGTTCTTCTTACCACCTGCTGCACCATATAATGTGAATGAGAACGTGAAATCGTTGAAAATGGTGAAATCGTTGGTCATGTTAAAGAAGAAATTAGGATTCTCGTGACCCAGGAACTGGCGGTCGTCTTCCGGACGGTATTCTCCATCGTTATTCACATCCACCATCTTGTAATCACCCGGATAATAACCGGCATATTCTTTACCTTCTGCCCTTGCAGCTTCCAATTCTTCTACCTGCCAAATGCCATCCGGCTTATAGTCGTAGATTGCATCAATGGCATGTCCTATATACCATCCGTTTCTGGTATCATCTTGTTCAACACCGTTTTCGTCATAGTCGCCGTAGAGATGAACAATGCGGTTCCGGTATCCGGAAAGCGAAAAGGAGGTATTCCATTGCAACTTGTTCCTAATGTCGAGGTTCAATGAGTTGAGGGTGATTTCCCAACCGTTATTGTTTACTTGTCCCAGGTTGGCAGCTACATTCTTTACACCTACGATACTCGGTAACTCGCGGTCGAGTAATAAATTAGTGGTTTTTGAGAAGTAGTATTCAACACTACCGTTCAACCGGTTCCCGAAGAGGTTGAAGTCCACACCCAAGTTGGTTGAAGTAGTCTTTTCCCATTGCAAACCGGCATTCGCCAAACGTCCGAGAGCCAATCCCGATTGGGTATAATAAGCGCCGGATGCAGCAAAGGCCTGCAAAATCTTAATGTTATTCATTGTTGCCAAAGCATCGTACCGGCCGATAGCCGAGTTACCGTTCGCCCCCCAGGAAACGCGAAGTTTCAGATTGTTTACCCAATCAGCGTTGAAGAATGATTCTTCGGAAAGTCTCCAACCCACAGCCATTGTGGGAAAGGTTGCGTGTGGATTGTCCTGGCCAAATGCGGAATAACCGTCGCGGCGGACTGCGGCTGTCAAGTAGTAGCGGCTGTCGAATATATAGTTCAAACGGGCGAGCTGCGCCTCACGGGTATCCGTCTCGTCATTACTGGATATTTTAGGATTAGTACCAAATCCCAGTGCATGAAAGCCAAGTATATCAGTAGGATCGAAACCCGAATTTTTCAATTCATCGTACCAGGAGGAATATCTTTCGGCATTCTGCATTAAAGTCACGTCAAAAGCATGTACATCAAATGTTTTGTTCCACTTCAGTATGTTTTCAATCGTCCAAGCATGCGAGCTTCTGTTTTGCCGATAAGCTTCACCACCGTCATTATATTCCGGATGGGCAGAAGACTTGTGTTCGTAATTCTTGTTGGAGGTAAAGTTATTCACGACATTCAAGGTATAATTGAACCCGAAAGGAAGAGTAAGCATTCCCCATATCTTAGTATTCAAGTCGTATGTCTTATCGTATTTATTGCGATACTCACGGTTAAGAAACGGGTTTTTACCACCGTCCTGTCCGGCGTTATCGAACGGATATAGTTTCATTATCCCGTTTTCGTCGTAGATACTTCCATAAGGAGACATCTGTTGGTAATGGGTATCTACTTTGATACTGCCTTGATTACGAACGGCAAACTGAGTGTTCACTCCAACAGAAATATATTTGTTTATTTCTGTTTCCAGATTCAAACGACTGCGGATTGCTTCATATTCATCGCCTACAACCATACCTTCCACATCGGAGTAACCCAATGAAAAATAATACTTGGCACGTTCGCTACCACCGGAAACGTTCATGTTATAATCCTGCTTAAAACCGGTTTGAAAAATCAAGTCGGCCCAGTCAATGGTACGCCCGGCTTTGTAGTTTTCAATTTCAATCGGGAAAAAATTCAATCGGGTCAGCCATTCGGTAGTGGGATCTCCGGTTGCATTACTGAATCCCATCCATCGGTTCAAATCATCTCCGGAAAGTGAAGAAGGATTGTTGTAGTAGTTCACTCCGTTTACCGAGTTTGGATTTCCCCGTACAGCCTGCATCAGGTTCTCACGCATATTTACATAGCCCGGACCATCGAGCGCTTTACGAATTTCGTAAGCATTGGTTATTCCGAAGTTGGCGGAGGCCGAAACGGTAGGAGCTCCGCTTGAACCTTTCTTGGTGGTAATCTGAATAACACCATTCGCAGCCCGCGAACCGTAGATGGCTGCCGAACTGGCATCCTTCATAACATCGATGCGTTCAATGTCGGTTGAAGAGATATCTGCCAAATCACCTTCCCACACAATACCATCCAATACAACCAACGGTCCGTTGGAAGCCTTAATGGAGTTCCTTCCACGAATAAGAATGTCTTCTGTTTTAACATCACCCTTTGCACCGGTAGAAAAAGGAATGTTCATACCTGCCACCGCATTACGCAGAATGTCGGTTGCATTCGTTGTAAAGCTTGCTTCTTTTTTGGTCGGATCGATTTGGGAAATGGCACCGGTCAGGTCGCTTTTCTTCACTACACCGTAACCGATAACGACTACTTCTTCCAGGGCTTTGGCATCTTCTTTCATGGCAATTGCCAGCGTAGTTTGGTTGCCCACGGCAATCTGCTGCGACAAGTAGCCGATGTAAGTTACCTCAATCTTAGCTCCCGACGAAACGATCAGGTTAAAGTTTCCGTTCATGTCGGTGATCACTCCGTTGGCAGTTCCTTTCTCCACTACACTCGCCCCGATGAGGGGTTCTCCCATTTCATCAAGTACGGTGCCGGAAATGGAGCGGCGGTTATCCCGGAGAGACGCTTCCCGGGGAGACGCTTCCCGGAGAGGTACAATAAATATCTGTTTCCCCTGTATGCGAAATGTTGTATTTGTTCCTTTCAGAACCTCTTCCATTGCTTTATCCAACGTTTTGTCTGTGATATTAACGGAGATTCGTTGGTTGGGATTAATGTTTGATTCACTGTAACCGATCGTCATTTGTGCTTGTTTCTCTATTTCCTCAAGCACATCCGCTATGCGGGTATCCTTCAGGCTCAGAGTGATATTTTGTGCCTGTAGAGTACCGGCACAAAACAAAAATAGGAATAAGTAAACAGTTATCCTTCTTGTAGGATACCTGTATGAAATACAGTCGTTGTTTTTCATGAATTAATAACTAATTTTGTGGTTGAATACTTTCTTATGTACTAACATTTGTGTGGTAAGTGTTCCGATTTCGAACCGGGGAGTTAAGCAGCAAACGAGACTTTCCGGTTCTTTTGTTCATGTTTATATTGATTTAACAGTTAATAAATAAATATCTTTTCTCCTTCAATTTTGTACTTGAACCCGGTGATGATTTGTTTCAGTGCATCGAGAATCTCTTCCGGAGTTTCATCATACAAGAACTTCACGGTCAGTTTTTCATCATTCAAGCCGGCGGCATTCAGGTATACAGTTACACCGTAGCGTCGTTCCAGTTCCTTCACAACAGAATATAAAGATGCACTGCGAAATACCATTCCTCCTTTTTCCCATGCCAGCACATAGTCGAGACGGGCTTCTTTTCGCAAAGTTTCTCCGGTTTCCTTATTATAAATGATCTGTTCACCCGGACTTAAAATGAACTTATTTTCCGAAAGTGCGATATCCACCCCTACTTTTCCTTCAATAAGAGTAGTCATTGTATGAGGATTATCCGGATAAGAAGAGATGTTAAAAACCGTACCTAAGGCCTCAACCGACATATCGTTTGTCCGAACAACAAATGGTCTCTTTTTATCGGGCCAAACAGTAAATTTAGCTTCTCCGCTGAGATAGAGGTCCCGTATTTTACCGCTTAAATCTTTATGATAAAAAAGGAGGCTGCCGGAATTCATTATTACTCGGGAACTGTCAGGTAACCGGATCTCTCGAATTTCACCATAAGGTACGTAGTGTTCCACCAGCTCCATGTTCGAACTTAACCGGTTATCAACATACCACCGGGCCGTAATGAAAGAGAGTAATGGGATCAGCAATATAGCGGCCACTTGCGCTATCCGTATATAAAATAAACGCTTGGAGGTCTGTTTTTTGGAAAAACCCAACCGTTGTTGCACTTGGTGATAAGCCTTTTCTGTAGATAAATCGGCAGAAACAGACAATTCCTCCCAGAAGCGTGTCAATGCTTCTTCCTTTTCCTTGGAGGAAATCGAACTTTTCAGCCAATGAAAGAACCGTTGTCGGATCTCTTCCGACTGATGTTTCTCCAAGTACAGACTGATGATTTCTTTTATTTGGGACATAGTGTCAAGTGTGCTTTCTAAGTATATGACAGACAAGCCACCCTCTACACCCAATGAAGAAACAGGTTTTTTAAATAAAAAAAGAAAGAAATAGAAATAACGTTTTTCGGATCTCTTTCAATGCCAGATTCAGATGGTTTTCCACCGTCTTTTTTGATATTCCCAGTCGGGTTGCTATTTCGTCATTGGAATATCCTTTTCTACGACTCAATTCATACACCGTTTTTCTTTGCGGAGGCATGGTACTGACAGTTAATCGCTCAAGCAATTCCATTTCTTTGGCATAGAAATTTTCTTCTACGGAGAACTCGGTCTCTTCCGGAAAGTTCTCCAAGTAAAGTTCTTCTATGTATTTATGTTCAAGGTAATTCAAAGAAATATTCTTCGCCATCCGGTACACATACGAATTAAAAGAGCGTAGAAAGATAAGCTTTTCCCTGTGCTCCCATATCTTCATAAAAATATCCTGAGCCAATTCTTCTGCTATAGTCTCTGATTTTATCATATGGGATATGAAATATTTCACCTTAGGATAATATTTCATAAACAAAGATTTATAAGCTATATGATCGCCCAAAACCAGTTGGTGTAACTGTTTAATATCGTCTTGACTCATGATTTACTTCAATAACAGAATCAAAATATAAGAAATAGAGTTTATAATCAATAAAGTATTATTGCTTTATTATTCAACATCTTAGCATTCTACTTGCTTTTTCCTTGATGCAAAAGTAACAAAAAAAAACTTGGTTTTCCCGGAGGCCCGTTTTTGAAACCGGCAGTTAAGAACCGGAAATGCAAGCTTTTAATTTCTCATTTAATGGTACTATGTCCACTGAGAAAACCTATGTTGACAGAATAACCGATTGATAAATACAACTATAAGAATCTATTCAATATAAAATCTCATAATTGTTTCGAAAGGTGTATAATTGTAAAGTCTGCTAAAGCCCGTTATCCGCCGGATACTCCACTCCTATTTGCTTTCTTATTTCATCTGTAATTTCCAAGGTGATAAGGGAATTCCGGTGACTGTTAATTAAAGATTCCGACTTTCCCGTTTCTATTAAATCGATAAATTCGGCTATTTCATAATAGTATTCGTGTTGTTTTTCCGTGCAAGTTAAATCGGTCATTTCTCCGGTTCGCGAACGAAAAGTAACCCTGCCGATGGTATTGATCCGGTCTGCCGTCAACGTTCCTTTCTCTCCTTGAATTTCGGTAGGCAAAAAGGAATCCGCAATTTTGGAATACAAAACGGTTGCATTCATTCCTTCGTATTCAAAATTTACGGCACCCTGGCCATCGGCACCGGTAAACAGTTTCAACCCCGTTGCACTGATTTTTTTCGGTCTACCGAACAATACCACCATCGGATAAATGGTATAAACTCCCAAATCCATAACGGCCCCATTGGAAAGTTCCGGATTGAAAGCATTCAGCACAATCCCCTCTTTCAACTTATCATAGCGGGAAGAATATTGACAATAACAAGAAAAATACCGGCGAACCGTTCCTATTTCGGGTAAATGACTCATTATTACTTTGAAATTAGGAGTCAATACAGGTTTCATCGCCTCCATCAGTACTACCTTATTGCGTCTTGCCGACTCAATCATGGACTTTACCTCCAAAGCATTCGATGCCAACGGTTTCTCACACAGTACATGTTTACCGTTTTCCATACATAATATACTTTGTGAGGCATGAAGAAAATTAGGCGAAGCAATATAGACCGCATCAATCAACGGACTTTTAACCATTTCTTCCAACGAAGTAAAAACATGGGGAATCCGATGTTGTCGGGCAAATGTTTCGGCACGATCTTGTGTTCTCGAATATACTGCAGACAAAGAGAAGCGAGGATCCGAACGGCCTGCTTCCAATACCCAATCCGTAATAAAGTTGGTCCCGATGATTCCAAAGCGTACATGAAAATTTCCTCCTTGTTTATTCATATATATTATTTTTTGTTTTCTATTATTGTCGGACCGAACTTACATGAATCAACCCTCTTTTCTTCTTATGTAAAAATATATCCTCCTTTTCCGGATTAATTAAGCCGATCCGATTCACATCCAAATATACAATTAAATCAAACGTAAGAAAAGATCGATCCGAAATTTCATTTTTTGAACAAAAAATCATTGAAGTTGTTTAATAAGAAAACTAATAAATTATGGAAGTATTATATACAACAGCTGCTACCTTCAAAGGGGGCGGGATTGGTACAGTGGAATCAACGGATGGTATTTTGAAATTGGAAATAAGACCTCCAAAAGAGATGGGAGGTCCCGGAGGTCCTTATACCAATCCCGAACAATTATTTGCGGTAGGGTATGCATCTTGTTTCGCCAATGCGTTGATCTATGCTGCTGCCATGAAGCGAAAAAAAGTGGAGGCTTCTGTAACCGCCAAAGTAAGTACGGGTAAAAACGAAACCGGAGGCTTTCAATTCGCAGTAGAGATGGATGTTTTTATTCCGGATCTTAGTCACCGGGAAACGGAAGAATTAATTAAAGAAGCTCATCATATTTGTCCTTACTCCAACTCCATTCAAAATAATGTTGAAGTAAAATTTAATATAACAGATTAATGTTCTGCTGTTTTGACCAATAATAATTTATCGCTTTTTAATGGAAAGAGAGGGTGTCTGTTTTAACAGTTCACCCTCTCTTTTTTTGACAAATCGACGGTAGGGGAAGAACTCCCCTGCATGCAGGGGAAGTGTTCACCTGCATGCAGGGGAGATGTTCACCTGCATACAGGGGAGACGTTCACCTGCATAGAGGGGAACTCCTCCCCTTTTGAACTCCATAAACTATTCAATACGGATTCTACCGAAGTAAAAAAGAAAAATCTTCCGAACTCTCCATCTCTTTCGGAAGAATGCCTTTTTTGAAGATCCGAGCCGGTTTAGTACCGATAAGAGACACTCTTTTCTTCTCTACTAAAAATAAAGTAGATTCTCTCAATCCGACTACATATACCTCCGGGTTTAACTCGATGAATTCCTGTATCCGATCTTCCCGAGTTTCTCCTCCCACTCCTTCCGGATGAGCATTATGATAGTGAGGATTGATTTGGAAAGGGACCAGGTTTAAGGCCTCAAAACCTTTCGGATCAATAATCGGCATATCATTGGTAGTGCGGATGGTAGGACATGCCATATTGCTTCCCGCACTCCAACCGATATAAGGCGTTCCGCTGCGGACTTGCCGGCGGATGGGCTCCAATAAATGATTGATTCGTAAGTCGTGCAACAATTTCCACGTATTTCCTCCTCCGATCACAATGGCGGGAGCCTCCAAAACGGCTTTTACGGGATCGGAAAAATGGTGTATGCTTACGACATGATGTCCGATTTCTTTAAATCGGGTTTCTACCTTTTCTTCATATTCATCGTAAGAAAACCGAACAGCGGCATACGGAATGAAAAGTGCTTGGACAGATGTCGTTCCCAAAAATTTTTGTATTTCTTTTTTAGGATAGTCCAAGTAAGTTTCTCCCGGATTGGTAGAGTTGCTTAATAATAAAAGTTTCATAGGTTAATTTTTATTTTTTACACCCATTTCGTATGAAATCCGTCTCCCCGGCCCGACTCTTTGCCGATCCTTTTATATACGGGTTTCCTATTTTACGGTTTGTGTATTAAGTAAATGCAAAAATAATTTATTCTCCCGATTTATTCGTTTTTTTTCTTGGAAATGCAAAATAATAGATAATTTCTATGATACAATATTCTAATTCTTTGTTGAAAAATAAAACAAAATCCAATGCTTGTTGTTTACTTTACATACGAAAATTAAAAATCGAGATGAGATGAAAAGATTTTTTTTAGCAATAGTATTAATATTCATTATACAAAACAGTACAATTATGGCTTTTGATTTATTTAAATTACCGTATGCACCGGATGCATTAGAACCCGTTATCAGTAAACAAACAGTAGAGTTTCATCACGGAAAACATGTTCAGGCTTATGTTAATAAAGTGAATGAATTGATTCCCGGAACGAAGTTTGAGAATTTACCGTTGGAAGAAATAATTAAAACTTCAGACGGCGCTATTTTCAACAACGCTGCTCAAATATGGAATCACGAGATTTATTTCAATACATTTTCTCCGGAAGGAGGAGGTGAACCTTTTGGAGCAGTAGCCGAAGCCATTAACAAAAAATTCGGCAGTTTTGAAAAATTCAAGAAAGAGTTTAATGATGCTTCCGTAGCTATTTTCGGGTCGGGATGGTCCTGGTTGGTAACCGATAAAGACGGCAATTTAAGCATTATGAAAGAAAGTAATGCCGGTAATCCCTTAAAATCCGGCTTGGTTGCCCTGATCGGATTTGATGTATGGGAACATTCTTACTATTTGGATTATCAAAACAGACGAGCAGATCATGTTAATGAATTATGGAAAATTATAGATTGGAAAGTCGTTGAAAAACGATATAACAACAGATAATGTTTCTTTGTCTCTCAATAAGGAAGGGGATGTTTTATTATTAGAACATCCCCTTATTTTATAGCGTTTCTACCAAATTATTCTGTAATACCCTTCCATGTATCCGTTCGAAAGGGAACTGCGGGTAATCCTTCCCTGTTAAACAAATTAACGTCCGGATTATTGGACCAGGCATAACGTACGGCTACCGGATTTTTGATTGCATCATTATATACAACAACCCGGTCTCCGGATATATAAGCCTTGGCCCAAACAAACTTTTTGTCCGGTCCGGCAATGGCAAAACCGTTGAGATACCCGTATTTGTTTTTTACATACAAGCCTTTCCCGATGTGATCAAAAGAAAGAATTACTTTATCTCCTTCTACGGTCATGTCTTTATAAACCGGTCCGGAATACATAAGCCCCTTGAATCCATAGTCTTGACACAAAGCATTCAAAGCCAACCGAAGCCCCACATCCTGCTTATTGCGAGGATGAATGTCGTTCGCCTCTCCGATATCGATGATTACAGCCTGGCCGGTATGGGGTAGAGTCAATGTCATCGTCTGTGCTTCACGAAGTTCTGCCCAGTTGCTATCCGCAGGTTCTTGATCTTCCGCCATAAAGTTGGCCAGTTGCACCCAATAGAAAGGAAATTCTTCTTTCCGGTCTTTTCTCCAATCGTTAATCAGCAAGGGAAACAACGTACGATAATTATAAGCTGCGCCTGCATTGTTTTCACCCTGATACCAAATGGCTCCTTTAATGGGGAAAGGATTCAGCGGATGAATCATGGCATTATAAAGCAGGGATGAATACATATTGGGAGAATTCTCCACATATCCGTATGTCGAGTTAACAACAGCCTCCTTGTATTTCCATTCCCCGGCCAAAGAATATCGTTTTCCGGAGATTTCCACATATATTTCTTCCGGCTTTCCGTAAATACCGCCATCTCCCCCGGTATCCAATACCCTGACTGTGATGTTATTCTTCCCTTCTCGAAGCACTCCGGGAGGAACGGCATAATTACGTCTCCGGTTGTGTTCGTTGGTTTCTCCCACTTTTACTCCGTTGACCCAAGTAATGTCGCGGTCATCAATGCAACCCAAAGAAAGAACAGCACCTTTATCCATAACTCCTTCCGGCAATGTAATTTCATATTGAAACCATATAATTCCATCCACGGTATTTAATCCGTTGGCCGACCAATAACTCGGAACCGGCATACTTTTCAGACCGGAACCCGGTCCGTTTTTATACCATTCGTTTTGCAAGCCCGGATCATTCGCCAACGCTTCTTCGTATTGCTGCTTCTTGGCTGTATTTTCTTTCATGAATGTTTCAAAGTCGTCTCCGAAAATAACCTCTTTATATCTTGCTTTGAATTTCTCCGGTAAGGTATTGAATGATTGAGGACTGATCCAGGTTTCGATATCGGTTCCTCCCCACGAAGAATTGATGATACCGATCGGAATGCCCGTCTCCAAATGTATCTTCCGTGCAAAAAAGTATGCAACAGCAGAATAAGCACCAACCGTTTGAGGGGAACAAACAGTCCAGGTTCCTTTTAAATCATTTTTAGGAACGGCGCTCATGTCTTTCTCGACATTAAAAGACCTTATTTCGGTATAATTGGCCGAAGCGATTTCCGAATCCGCATTATTAACGCTATTTACCTGCCATTCCATGTTGGATTGCCCGCTGCACAACCAAACATCACCTATTAAAATATTTTTGAAACTCAAAGTATTATTTTTCCCTTTTACCGACAGTTCATACGGTCCTCCGTAAGCAGTAGGAGTTAACCGGACACTCCAATCGCCCGAAGTATTGGCCTTCGCTTTTTTCACTTGCCCGTTAAAACGAACTTCCACGGTTTCATTCTTGTCCGCCCAACCCCATACTTTTATTTCTTTATCCCGTTGAATTACCATGTTGTCGGAAAACAAATTGGGCATCCGAACTTCAGCAAGTAATAAATAAGGCAATAAACAAGCCGACAGTAATAATATTTTTCTCATGTTTTTATATTTAAGTGATATGAATCAAACAAAAAAGCCGTTATCCGGACCGATCCGAACAACAGCTTCCGGTTTTATTTAAGGAGAACCGGTCTTATCAATCTTTCCAAGCCAACGCTCCTGCTCCCAATATTGCAGCTTCTGCATCGTTCAGCTCCGATACCAACAACTTGGTTTTTCCTCTGAAAATATTAAGTGTATTCTCATCCATTGCTTGTCGGATCGGCTCCAGCAAATAGGGTCCCGCCTTGGCCAGCCCTCCGAACAAAATTATGGCTTCGGGACTTGAAAAGGCAATAAAATCAGCGAATGCTTCGCCCAGCATTTTACCGGTAACTTTAAAAATTTCCAACGCTAATGTATCCTTTTTCTCAGCCGCATCAAATACATCCTTGGAGGTAATGGAACGATCGGTAATATTTCGTAAAAGGCTGTCTTCGGACCTCA
>DAIQOU010000353.1:0-5314 GCA_036787725.1 Bacteroidales bacterium | reverse complement strand
ATTAAATAATTTCATCGAGAGTTCCATCGTTCCTTTAAAAAACAATTTAATCATATGAAAAATACTGTTATTTCTGAGAATATACTCATTGCTCCGGTCTGCAGTGAATATTATTGTTCTGCTTTTTCATATATCCGTTGTCGTATGAACCTTGCATAAGAGGCTTCTCGCTCATAAAATCAATCCTATATATTTGAAAAATATATAGAAGAAGGTAGAATATCTTTAATCTTAAATATTTTTATATGAATTACTTAAACTTGAAATGTCATGAGAGAACACAATGTTTTTTATGAAAGCCCTTTGTGTGTTTGGGAAACTGTTTGCTCAAACCGGAAGTATTGTCGGAATGAATCAAACCGGATGTAGAAGGAGATTCTAAAGCGAATTATGTGCCGGACGGGAGAATTATTGATGATATTAAGCTGTTGAATCAACAAGGATTAAATCGATTGAAATAGGAAGTGCCGGAATCTTAGTGTTGGCCCGCGGTTTAGATGATGAAGAAATGTTCACTCTTAAATGAATGAGCTGTAACAGCTCCTTTTGTTAGTTATTTTCTGTATAACCTTCAGTGTTAATAGCCTTTCTTACTCGTTAGAAGAAAACCGAAAAAGAAACAATTGTTTGGAACAAAACCTTTTAGTTCTTTTTTAGAATCTTCAACAGGAACCTTTTAGAATAGAAGAGATTGTCTCAACATGCCCATTGTCCTTTGAATGAGTTACGGATTGTAAGTTTCTTCTCGGAGAAAGTCCGGTCTTTTGAGACACTGCTTTTATGAAATAAATGATGATCAACATGTAATAAACCTTAGAAACAAATAATTTATCATGAAGAAAAATTTCTTATTATTAGTACTCATTTTTTCCTTTCACAGCTTATACGCTGAGGGATTCAAACATCCCGGCGGGCTGCATACCCAAGCAGATTTTGATCGAATAAAGGCCGGGTTGGCAACTAATGATCCTGCTGTAGTGCAAGGATATGAGAATTTGAAAGCCAACCCCTATTCCTCTTCCACGACGGTTACTTATCCGGTGGAAACGATTGTCCGGGGCGGATCGAGCGGTCAGAATTATATTAATGCGGCACGTGGCGCTGCCATGGCTTATCAAAATGCATTGCGCTGGAAAATCAGTGGAGAGGAAGCTCATGCCCGGAAAGCAGTAGAAATTTTGAATGCTTGGGCTGCCGTTTGTAAACGAGTAAGCGGCGATACGAATTTATCATTAGCATCCGGTCTGTACGGATATGCTTTTGCGAATGCTGCTGAATTGATGCGCGATTACCCGGGATGGAATCCGGATGATTTTGAAAAGTTTAAGACGTGGATGCTTACCGTTTGGTATCCGCCTTGTATTGACTTCTTGAAACGTCGCCATGATACGTGGTCTCAAGGGCGCCCGGGCCATTATTGGTCCAATTGGGGACTTTGTAATGTTTTGGGAATAATGAGTATCGGAATCTTGTGCGATGATGTGTTTATTTATAATCAGGGTTTATCGTATTATAAATATGATTATGTAGGCACCTTTACTCCTCAAAAGACACCTC
Organism: Bacteroidales bacterium; assembly: GCA_036787725.1. Classification (GTDB taxonomy): domain Bacteria; phylum Bacteroidota; class Bacteroidia; order Bacteroidales; family Azobacteroidaceae; genus DAIQOU01. The sequence continues at coordinate 3,757 of DAIQOU010000353.1, read as the reverse complement.
CCGTTATTAATGACGGACTAAATGAATTTTTGGGAAATTTGGTGCCGGTCATTCATCCGGATAGCCGGGGACCTTACGGCTATTTGGGGCAAATGCAAGAGTCGGGGCGGGATCAAGGTCATACTTTAATGGCTGTAGGACTTGCTGTAGATATTTGCCAGATTGGATGGAATCAGGGGGATGATTTATTTGCTCATATGGATAATCGGTTGGCTGCGGGAATTGAATATGTGGCTGCTTATAATTCCGAAGCTCTTGAAGCCGATCAATTGCCCTGGTCCGAATATTGGTATCATGATGTTCGTACGGCAATTCATAATTCTTGGAAACAAACGGAAATGAATGCCGGAGGAAGAGGACAACATCGACCTTTTTGGGATCGGATTGTCGGACATTATGAGGGAATTAAAGGGGTTTCCATGACTTATTCGCGTATCATGAGAGACCGCATAGGACCCGATTTTGGAGGGAGCGGCAGTACCAGCGGCGGATATGATCACCTGGGATTTTCTACGCTTACCTGTACACGACCGCCGGTTACACGAGATCAAGCTCCCACTACAGTGACACCTCGGATTGTATATAATGGAACTGCTTATGACCGGGGAGAATTAACCGGAGTTCTTCCGGGGTCAACCGTTCAACTTATACCTCAACTTCCTGCCGGGGAAATAAATACCGGGAATTGGTCTTGGAATACGGGAATTGCAACAAAAGATTTAACCGTAATGGTTGACGAGAGCGCCTTGTATCGTGTAACTTATATAAATTCCAATGGCGTAAAAAGCACTCAACTTTTTAGTATTGCCGTATATGGAGATTGTACGCCGGCACTACTTACTCCGTATATTTCTTCTAAAGATATTTCTTTGCAGGATACGATAATTACTGTTCTTGCTAATTCGTCGGTGACGATGACCGTCACTCCGAGCACCGGGGGAGGAACTTATCAATGGACCGGTGTTTCCTCTGCGAACAATAGCATTACGCTGGAAAATGTTACTTCCAATTGTACTTATTCGGTAATATATACGAATGAAGGAGGTGCGACAAGTCGGAAAAATTTTCATATTAATATCTATCCCATTAGTCCTTCGGTATCCGTAGAAGGAGAAAGTCCTATATTGACGGGAACTCCTTTAGTGGTGAAGGGAAATCGCGTGGAATTGATTCCGGTGGTAGAACCGGGAAAAGAAGGAGGAACTTGGAAATGGAGTAACGGAAGTGCCCTGCCGACATTAGTGTTGAACGATGTACGGGAAACACAACGGTATCGGGTCACTTACACTTTAAATGGGGTGGAATATTCATTGGATTTTAATGTATATGTGTTGCCTTTTGAAGGGGCTTGGGCGTATTGGCCTTTAAATGAAGGATCGGGAACAAAAGGTACGGATGTTTGGAGCGGGTATGAAGGGCAACTTCAACCGGAAGCCGCGTGGAACGACGGAATTGTGCAAACCGGAGTTAAATTGGACGGAAAGGCTGATTCTTATCTTCAATTACCGGATGATATTATTCGTGAGTTAACCGATTATTCCATTGCTGTATGGGTAAAATTGGATGAGGTTCAAAACTGGACGCGGATTTGGGATTTCGGAAGCGGAACAAGTACCAATATGTTTTTAACCCCCCGACACGGAAGTTCCGGAAATACAGTCCGTTTTGCAATTAAAAAAGATGACGGAGGCGAACGGCAAATCAATTCTTCTTCTCAAATGCCTGTCGGACAATGGACGCATCTTACGGTCACCAAATCGGGGAATATAGGTGTTTTGTATATGAATGGGGTAGAAACGGGAAGGAATACCGATATGAATTTAGGTCCTTCCGATTTGGGAGAATTAACTCGGAATTATATCGGTAAATCCCAATATGCGGACCCCATGTTGAAAGGGACGGTAGATGAATTAAGAATTTATTCGAAAGCATTGACTCCTGGGGAAATAAAGGATTTATATGATAAGAAGGACTTTCCTGCCACACCGACCAATTTATCGGTATCCCTCGGAAATAACGGAGCCGAATTAAGTTGGGATGTGATCCCGAATGCTGCGTATAATGTCAGGAGGGCTTCTGTTAGCGGAGGACCTTATACCTTGATTGCTACGGGTATAACTTCTGATAGGTTTACGGATGAAAGTGCAACGGACGGTTTATATTATTATGTGGTTTCTGCCGTGGAAAATTATGTAGAAGGGAATCTTTCTAATGAGGAATTTGCAGCTACTTACGGTCTGCCTGCTCCCGTTCGGCAAGTTGCAGGAGTGCCCTTTGGAAGTACTTCGATAAAACTGTATTGGGAAGCATCTCCGACGGAAGAGCATGTAACGGAATATATAATAGAGAGGGCCTTGACAAGTGAAGGACCTTATACCCTGATTGCTTCCGAAGTCTCCGGAAATGAATTTTCGGATAACGTACCGGATGCCGAAACCGTATATTATTATAAAATTTATGCTGTCAACTTTTTTGGGAAGAGCGAGGCCGCGGAATTACGTGTTTCTTCTTTGTCGGTAACTTTACCGGGAGTGCCTTTCGGAATTAAATCGGATCCCGGACCGGAAATGATATCGATTCATTGGGATCCTGTATTGGAGGCCGAAGCTTATAACGTGAAGCGATCGGAAACTTCGGGAGGCCCTTATGTAATTATTGCTTCGAATGTAACCGGACCGGTTTATCTCGATAACAACGTGACTTCGGGGAAAGATTATTTTTATGTAATCAGTGCTGTCAATACAGTGGGAGAATCAGATAATTCGACAGAAATAAAGGCCCGGACTGCAGAGAGTGCTTGGTGTTATTATCCCTTAGACGAGACTTCGGGAACTGTAGCGGAAGATCTTTGGAACGGCCGTAACGGAACACTCCAAGGAAGCGAAACGTGGACTTCCGGGATGTTGCAAGGCGGATTTCGGTGTGACGGTTCCGCTTCTTCTTATGTTAAGTTGCCTAATGAAGCCCTCAACGGATTAGTGGATTTTACCGTGGCTGCATGGGTGAAATTGGATGATAAAGGAAATTGGGCGCGAGTATGGGACTTTGGTAACGGTACTTCCAATTATTTGTTTCTTTCTACTAACAACGGAAATGTTACTGGTCCGGTTCGCTATTCGATCAAGAATGGTGGAAGCGAACAACAGATTAACAGCCAATATGTATTGAATGTGGGAGAGTGGACGCATATTGTAGTGACTCAATCACAAAATAGAGGTGTTATGTATATCAACGGTGAAATAGTTGCAGAAAATAATGCGATGAGTATAACACCACGTGATTTGGGAGGAATGACCCAAAATTACATCGGAAAATCCCAATGGTCGGCAGATGCCATGCTAAAAGGAATTGTGGATGATATTCGTATCTATAATAAGGCGTTGGAGCCGGAAGAAGTGAATGCTGTTTTTGCATTGGGATGTCCGGGTGCTCCTATCCTTTCTTCCACGGCTGTAAGTAATAATAAAGCATTGTTGAGCTGGAATACCGGATTGGGATCGGAACAAACGTATACGGTTAGCCGGTCGAATCTTCCCGGCGGGCCTTATGTCGAGATCGCCGATGGAGTAGCCGGTAATAGTTATATGGATAAAAATCTTGTCCCGGGAACGTATTATTATGTTATTACGGCTGTTTCGTCGACGGGTTTCCGGAGCGAATATTCCAACGAGGTTTTTGTTTCTGTTTCCAATGAATCAACCATTGCTTATTGGAGCAAGACACCCGAAGATCATAATTGGAATAATCCGAACAACTG
>DAIQOU010000352.1:0-5325 GCA_036787725.1 Bacteroidales bacterium | reverse complement strand
CAGTTGTTCGGATTATTCCAATTATGATCTTCGGGTGTCTTGCTCCAATAAGCAACCGGAGGAACTATATCCACTGCCATTACATTCGAAATTTGAGTTTCGTAATCATCCGAAACAAGTCTTCGAAAATAAGTCATAGCGGTCACTCCCGGATAAGTCAACTCAAGTTGCGTTTCTCCGGAAAGATCCGTCCAATTTATATTATCTTCACTTAATTGCCATTGATAACTGTAACTTCCGCTTCCTCCCGTACCGGGTTCTCCTGTCAGAAGCATGCTTTCTCCGGGACAAACATACGTGTTTCCGGCAATTATTCCCGGCATTAAGGGTCTGACTACAGAAGCTATTTCACCGGCCGATAAGGCATAGTTGTAAACCCTGAAATCATCCATGTTGCCATTCAATAAAGGATCCGGATACTGACTGCGCCCAATATAATTCAGTACCGGATTAAAATCGGTCGGTTTTATGGTAAAAGCATCGGATTGGGCCACCAATTCTCCATTCATATACATTCGGGCTTGGGACCCATCTAATGTTACGGCAATATGCACCCACCTTCCTTGAGGCATTTCAGGACCATCCAAGCGTTCTTCAGGCCCTGCGTTCTTGATTGCGAAACGTAATCTTCCCGAATCCGAATAAGGTGTTAAAAACATATTTTCGTTCTCACCATTACCAAAGTCAAAGATGCGTTGCCACATTCCGCCCCCATTCCAATAGATCCATGAGGTCAAAGTTATTGACGGATGATGTATCAATGTAGCCGGCAATTGCAAAAAATGATCCCTTCCGTTCAGAGCTATTGAGCCCGCTCCCACTTCTCCCGGAACAAACGAAGCCGTTCCATACAAGGCACTATGATTCAGATGAAGGGTATTATCCTGTGTATTTTCGTCAAACGGGTAACGGGCAACCATATCCCTATCGCCGGTAGCCGTTGCCGAAACTTCATTCGAATAATCGGACCGGTTTAACGAGCGATCCATTGCTTTCACCACATAATAATATTGTACTCCGGCCGAAACGGTATTATCTACAAAAGAAGTGGTTGCTACATTGCGTGCAATTGTATTATACGGTCCTCCGGCTGTTTCCGAACGAAAGACGACATATCCGGCCAAATCACTATCCGGGCTGCCGGTCCAATCTAACCGAACGGATTCTGTATTGGGGTTTGCAGTAAGGTTTGCAGGAACACCCGGTGAAACGAATTCGATCGGAGCGTCTACCGCAAGAAAGCGCCATTGTTGGTTGTCGTTTCCATTCTTGGATCTTTGTTGAATAAGTACACCTTGTCCGTTATCAGCCGCTTCCAAACATTTTGCACTGTGTCGGCTGCGAATATAAAACCATCCTTCTTCGGCATACTCCAAATACCATTGTTGATTTCCGCCCTTGGTATCGTCCCAAGCGATAATGCCGGTACCATCTTCGAGCGACCAGTTTAAAATATCCAATGACTTACCGCTGTGGGCTGCCACAATAGAAAAGTAACTGAAATCACCCCCGATTCGCGGATCGACGGGGGTTACATTCCATTGTTGATATTCACCTCCGGTATAATCATTTTGCCGAACCTCTGCACCGGGTTCCATTGCTCCCCCGGCCACTTCCATCACCTTACTGCTATTACGGTTGACCAATAAGTAACGTCCGTTGATAACAGGCTGAATATCATCTCCCCACGTAATATTAACCACTCGTTCCGCATTGGTCTGTCCCTGCATATAGCCTGTTCCGCCGGGCATTACCAAGGTGTAATCCCGTTGCGGACCGTGTCCGTCGTAATATACATCCCGATCTTTTGAAACAAAACGAAAAGTTGTAGTGGTTGCCTGTCGTTCCGAAGTACCGCCAAAAGCTTGTACCTTTCCTTCGGGACTTCTATAAACCGATGCTGCCGTCCAGTTGGGCCGATGTTCGGCATATGCCAACCGTTTCCCGTCACCGGCTTTTACAAATTCTCCACGCGCCAACTCGGCGGTTCCCCACCAAATACCGGTTTGCATTCCGTATTCCACTCCGACCATCGCTTCCATAACATTGTGCAATTCATCATTCGTAGCATGATGGCCGTTGCTTCTCACTGTTTGGAAAAAATTTGCATAACTGTCAAAACTACCGGCCAACTGATGTGTATTTCCTTCGTCCAATCGGTCTTTCAAATAATTATACCAGGGTAATGCCTGATCCACATTCAGCGTATTTCCTCCGCAAATACGAATGTTATTAAAGCGGGGATTATTCCTGAGTTCTCCGGCAATGTTATAAAAATCATTCATACTGCCTTGCCCCCATCCGTAATCCGGCTCATTAAAAGGGGCAATGGATACCACCGTTCGACCTCCTTCTTGATAACGCGCGGTCGTTACATCCATCAGTTGCGCCCAATTGGCAGCATTGCCGGAATACCAGGGATCTACAGAAGGATGATCGGAATTCAACACGACTTTGGTGTCGGGCCCGGTGAAGTCGACCAAACGAAGGCGTTCATTAATCCAGTTTATTTGTTCCTCGTGAAGGTTTCCATTAATCAACGGGTGGGTAGGCTGAAACGACACTCTTACAATATCTACCCGATCGGCCCCCATAAACGCCACCCCGCGACGCATATTGTCCTCGCTGGGCCAAGCAGTGTCCAATCCCCAAAGAATAGGCTTGGAAACACCCGTTTCGGATACATTAAACATGACGGTACGATCCTGAATGGGTTGAGCAGTCAGGTAATCACTTGTACTGACCATTTGCGCATGGGACGGAAAGATGCTCATACCAAATAGTAATAAGAAAATAAGCGTTAACTCTCTTTTTTTCATGATGGAATGTTTTTTGATTATTAGATTTATTAAAAAGCTCTTTTAACAGACAAATTATGTGCATGTTACCGGTAAACTCCGGACAAAAATATGTCTTTAAATCATCAAAACGGGATAAAAAAATAGGCTTTTCAAGACTGAAATTCGTCAAATCTATTTTATCTAAACACTAAAAAAAAATTCAGCTATAACTTCCATAATACTCCCACTTGAAAATTGAAAGCAGGAGCTGCATTGTAATACCTTCCGCCTATCGCATTCAGATCATTACCCAAACTGTATCTCTCATTCAGTATATTGTCTGCAAAAAAGAAGAGCTCATGCGGCAAATACCGTTGCCGAAAATGAATTCCGAATTTAGCCGATAAAAGATGATAAGCCCGGGCAAATGCCGAGTTGGCATCATTTAAAGGGATACGGCTCGTAAAGTTGTGTTGTACAAAGAGAGAGATGTTTGCCGGAAAACCAAAGTACAAACTATTTATCCATGTTGTACGAGGAACACCCGGCACCCGGTTGCCCGAATAATCCTGTCCTTTCATCTGATATTTCTCGTATCGGAACCGGGAATAGGTATAATTACCGTTGTATCGAAGACGTTTAAAAAAGGAATTCTCTACATGGGGAGGGATAATAAACCACGATACGGCTGCTTCGACTCCCAATTGTTTTATTTTTCCCGAATTAACAAAAAATGTATTCCCCGTACTGTCTGCTTGAGACACAATACCATCCTTCAAGAGGTAACGAAAACAGGAAGCATCCAGAGTAAACCTTCCATTCAGGAAATTCAAACGCATGCCGACTTCGGTATTCCATCCTTGTTCGGCACGCAGTTCTTTATATATTTTATTATCGGAAGGACGTAATTCTGCTGTCGTAGGATGCGAATAACCTTTGCTCACAATAAACCGTAAAGACACCGGATCGGTTATCTTATAATTTAATGCCAAATGAGGCATCCACACGGCAGGAATACGATTCTTAACATTCGCAGTATCCCGAAAATGATAATGATTATAATTCAAAGATACCGCTGCTTCTGCGGTCAATCTTCTCTTCCATTCCACGCGTCCCCTTAAAAACCCGAAATACTGAAGATTTACAATGTCATCATACGCTTGAATATCCCCTTTTACACCGGCATGATTATCATAATTATACGCATCCGTAACCAACCGCTGCCATTCGAATCCTCCATTCAGAGAAGACATCCAATCCCTGAAAACACCTTTCGGTTCAGTAAAGGTAAAATAGGTACGAAATCCGACATTATTTTCCTTTCTTATTTCATAATTGGTAATGAAAGGATAAACAAAATCGACATGGTTTCCCCACAAAGAAAGCGTATGGGAGAAACGGGGCGAAAAAGAGGCCGTATGCCGAATCCCTCCAAAATACATCTTTGTCGATATCCGTGTTTTTTGGTCTTTCGAACCGGGCATGACAGGTGTAGACGGACGAGATTGACGCGGATCTTCGAGATATTGTTCCTCGGTAAGTCCGCCCGGCGTTTGGTAATCCAAGTCGGAACAGAAAAGATAAGCTTCCAAAAAATGATTTCGAACATATTCCCATTGATCGGAGACTTGCAAAAACAACCGATGATTTTTGGTATTCTCTCTATAACCGTCTGCCCGGTGATAAGATTGTCGGAGTGTCCAAAAGTGATTACCGGAATTACGTGCCAAACAGAAAGAATTACCGATAAGTCCGTAGGATCCGCCGTATGCTTTCAGTTCCAATCCGGGCTCCCTATCCGTATTTGATTTAATTTGCACAACCCCTCCCGAATTGGCACCGAATAAACTCCCGTCCGGTCCTTTTAATATTTCTATCTTTTGAAGGTCATTTACACTCAAAACATTCAAATATGTATTTCCACCGGCATCCGTCAACGCAAAATCGTTGTAATAAATCTTCACGTTTCTCACTCCGTAGGGCGAACGCACCAAACTTCCCCGAACAGACAACCGATAACTGCCGGGCGATCGTTCTTCCATTCGCACTCCGGGTATGGTATTCATGGCCGGAATCATGGAAACCGGAGATTGTAATTTCAATTTTTCACCGGTCAATACCCCAACGGAAGTCGGAACCCGGCTTTTTAATTGAGGTTGCAGGTAACCGACGATTTCTATACCGCCCAATTCGATGCCCGTATCTTTTTCGGATTGCAGGGAATCCGCCACAGCAATGGCAGAAACATCCATGCAAAAATGCCACAGGATGAACATTAAAACGGAATTTCGTATTAATATCATTATGAATATTGCTTGTAACCCGAATTTCCATGAATAACATTTTTCGGCAAACATTGTTCGAAGACAGGGAAATAAGAATCCTCCTTCAGTTCCGTTAATTTTTATTTAAAAAAAATAAATGTATAATCTAACCTCTTATTAAAGCTGTTCTTATCCAACAGGTTGATATATACTCATTCTTAAAACAGCAAAACAGATGGGATATCAAAAAAAGAAACCGGGCCATCCGTGCCGTTTCCTCT
>DAIQOU010000351.1:0-5337 GCA_036787725.1 Bacteroidales bacterium | reverse complement strand
GAAGAAAGGGATAAAGAGTCTAAAGGAGTTAAACTCGCTTCGGGGTTCCAAAAGCAGAGGGTACTTTTCTTTTTTCCCAAGTTGCGCTTCGCCTGCAAGGGGTTATCCGGGTTTTACCCCTATCGGAACAATTGATTACAATTCGTAGTCTATCCGGGAAATACCCGGCCTTTTGCCACCCCTTTATCCGATTTGCGCTTTATGCGATTCTCTATAATCTTTCGGAGTCATTCCGAATTTACGAGTAAATTCTTTATAGAAATAAGAGCGGCTGGCAATACCCACATCCGAAATTACATCTTGTATGGACAACTCCTCTTTCAACAATAATCGGGCAGCTTTTTCCATTCGATAATTTTTTATCAAATCGCCCGGAGACATGCCTGAAATCTCTTTGAATTTCCGGTAAAACTGTCTGGGACTCATGGCCAGTTGTCCTGCAATGAAAGTAGATCCCAGATCTTCCTTGTCCAAATTTTCTTCCACCGTTCGCAGGAATTTCCTGATAAAATCAGCTTGTTCTTCGGTGCTGCATATAATTTGATCCGAGAAGTCATTCAGTTCCTCTACATAAATTTGTTTAGGTTCTTGCTTTCCATAGACTGCTTTGTATAATGTTTTGTCTAAAAACAAAATATCATACGGAAGTATTATATGTGAATCGGACCATTTTATCAACTCTTGCCGGATTGAAACGGATGCGTTCCAAGTAAGCATGGGAATAAAAGCTGTTTTGGAAAGCAGCGGAAGATTTTTATTCACATATTCCATAAAAGTATCTTCTATATCCGTATACATCGACATATCCACTAAAAATACAGCCGGAGGAGTTCGTTTTATAAATTCAAATGCCGACTGAATTGTTTTGATCCGGTGAATCGAATATTCCCCGGAAAGCATGCCGGTAATCAGCCACACCATTTCATCCCGGTCTTCAAGCAATAATACTGTCTTTTTTGCTGTTGATTGTTTTACTGTCATTACCGGAGGAAAAATGAATGTCAGGCGTTGACCGCCTTCCGACTCCTCATAATTATACGTTTCGCACATCTGTCCCAATGCAGATAATACGAAATGACGAAGCATTCTCAGTTGAAATGCATCATCCGGGTGTTTCATAGCAATTCCGGCTTGCTCACCGGATAATATCCGAGCCAATTCTTTAGCCAAACCGTCTTTTGAAGTAAGGATCACATTCATTTTGCCTTGATCTTCCAACGCATTTACAGTAATCCCGCCTGCTTCTTTATTCAGAAAGGCAAGAGAATAAATGTAATAGAAAAAGCAGCGTAACGCGTTTTTATAAACCTCAAAACTAAAGCTGTCCGGTATCTCTATATTGATTCTCGTGGTGTCTTCACCACGTCTTTCAAACAACTTTAATACTTCTTCTGCCAATTCTTTCAAGTACATACGTCCTGAGATGGTGAAATGAACGGGAGCTAATTTTTTAGCATCTTCATCAGAAAGAGCATCGGAAGAAAATAATACTGCCATTACCGTTTCGCGTATCAATTCGACTTTCCGGCAACGCTGTTCATACGAAATGTTTTCTGCCCGTAATTCATCGCACACTTGATAAATGATTGTAAAGGTATTTATCAAATCACGTTCCTGTAAGTTTTCCAATCTTCCCGATACTCCATTTTTTTGTTCCATTTCTTGCATTTCCTTGATCATCCGGGCATTCCGGAGGTATTTTCTAAGCAAATGAATAACATAAAGAATAACGATTACGGTCAATAAAACCCGGATAATACGGGCGAAAGCAGTTTGATACCAAAGGGGAGATATCACAACCGGAATAGAAAAGTGTTTATAATCGGTATCAAATACATCTTTTTTATAACGTATATTGAAAACGTAATTACCCACAGGAACTTGGGAAAACGATGCTTCCGTCAGGCTGCTGAATGGGGTCCACTCTTCATTATATCCTTCCAGTTTGCAGGAATATTCTACGTCGGCCCCGGTTACATAATCCGGGACTGCAAATTTCAAAGAAAAAGAATTATCCGAACTTTTTAGGCGTATGCCTTTTTCTGTCAGGTAATCTGCCAAATTCACTTCATTCCGTCCTATAAACAATTTACGTAACAACATATCCGGATAATACTCGGGAGCTGTAGCTGCTTCCTGTTCGAGGTAAAGGAGACCATCTATCCCTCCAAAAAATAAATTACCCGAATAAGGACATTTATAATAAGCGCCATCACAGAATTCTCCAATCTGTACCCCGCCGGTATAATAATAAGCGTGAGAAGCATGATTGGCCGGATTGTATTTAATTAATCCTTTATTTGTTCCCAGCCAAAGGAAATCATTTGTATCCTTCAGAATTCCATGAATCATATCATTCAACAGGCCTTGCTCACGTCCTATATATTCGGCTTCAATCCTATTATTTTCAAAGGTTAAACAAACCAGTCCCGAAGTCGTACCGACATATATTCTGCCATCCGGAAAACGATACATGCAAAGGACGTCATCTGCCGCTTTATCTGCTAAAGACTTCAGGGAAATGACCCTGTATTCTTCTGTGTGCTTATTAAAACGTACAATTCCTCCTTTTTCACGGCTACCCAGCCATAAAATGGAATCTCCTTCCGCTACCATAGCAAAAAACGTACTGATATCGCGCTGTTCATAATAGAAGTGGTATTGCTTTTGCCCTTTGATCCGGATTTGTCCTGTTGATTTATCGAGGAATACCTTTCGAAATCCCTCACCGTAGGTTGCCAAATAGAGTGTAGTATCATTTATCTCGTGTATCCCGTGTATTTCAACGCCCCGGGGATTGATTAATGTGTCGCCGATAACCGGATGAAGGCGGTCGTCCTTAAAAGAATAATAAAATAGTCCCGTAATGCCCGAATCGACCCAGAAGCCATCCATAAAACGGCTTTGTTGCAAAGTATATATTTGAAACTCTTTATGTTCTTTCGTGTAGGAAGATATCGCTTTTTTGAAACTCGGAAAGTAGACAGAAGCTTTTGAAGCATCCGGATTATTACGGTAATCCGGAATATGTATTAATCCGTCTCCCTTTGTTCCAAACCATAAACCGCCATATCGATCTGTCATCAAAGCGCGTACCTGCCGGCTTAGATCAGGCGATAAGCCGTTCAGCAGAAGATTTGTTGCTATAGAGTACTTTTTTGCATACATAACAGCCCCTTGTCCGTCGGATCCTACCCAAAGAGCTCCTTGTTTCGGATCATTATGAACATCAAAGACTCGAATATTCCGGTCTATTATCTCTTCTTCGTATTTATGAGAAGTACGTAAACGAATTAAACCATTCCTCATAAATGCAATTACTATATCCTTATAGAAAGGTACGATTCCTTTAATCTCTCCGTATTTTTGAACTAAGGAACCGATATTTCGAATATAAATTGTTGACTTGCGGGAAATATCATGCATATACAAGTCTTTATCGGCATCCACAAAACAAAAGACGTCATTTTGATAATAGATATAATCTATAGACTTGGAATGAAACGTGGAAGAGAATGCTTGAAGTTTGACGGATAGAGTATCCCGGTCAAAAGCGTCTAATGCAAATTGGTACATTTCGCCGGTCGGAGCAATCGGAAATACCCACATTTTACCATCTTCCGTCACAAAGGCGCGAGCCGGGTTTTCTATCAACATCCGTGGGGGGGTCGGCTTAACAAAACGATTCAGCCGGGTATTATAATAGGCAAGCCAATCATTGCCCAACAACCATGTGTTTCCCTTGGAATTGGAATGAAGAACATAAGTATCCGGGATATCATAATTAGCAACAGTCTTGCCTCGAATGGGAGAAAAGCGATTCAAGCCCGAACCGGCAGTAATCCATAAGTAGTTGCTGTCTGCCTGTTGAATATTAAAAATAACATTGTTTGTCAGCCCGGTAGAAATATCGGAACGATAAACATCCATTTCTTTCCCATCATAACAATTGACTCCGTCGTACGTTCCGAACCACATCAGTCCGGCATTATCTTGGAATACAGATATGACTGCACTATTAGACAATCCTTGTTGATAATCGATTGTGGAAAAAATATAGGAATCTTTTCCGTGATTATCCGCAAAACAATCCCATAAGAAAAGCAAGGAAATTAGAAGTAAGACGGTGCGTGTATTCATCTCCGGTATTCAGATTTTCTATGATTCGTCCGGTAAATATACACTATTTCTTCCGACCCTTCTTCATCCTTATTTATTGTCTTTTGATTTTTCCGGGATTCTTATTCATATAATCTTTCCAACCGGTATACTTTTTATTACTTAACGGATTGTTTCCTTGGAAAAAATGACATAGAGCGGCAGCCAGTCCGTCGGTAGCATCCAGTTGGGGCAACATGGATTCCGTCGGGATTTTCAAATAACGTTTCAACATGTCGGCCACTTGTTCTTTGGATGCATTTCCATTTCCCGTAATCGACATTTTTATTTTCAGCGGAGCATACTCAAAGATCGGGATGTCACGGGATAAAGCAGCTGCAATGGCAACCCCTTGCGCTCTTCCCAATTTGAGCATGCTTTGTACGTTTTTACCGAAAAAAGGAGCTTCAATGGCCAATTCGTCGGGACTGTATTGATCTATCAAGGCGATTACCCTTTCGAAGATGCGTCTCAGCCTCAGGTAATGATCGTCATACTTACTTAACTCCAACACCCCCATGGCTTCGAGCGCCGGCTTCTTATCGGTTATCTTCAAAATGCCGTAACCCATGATGATGGTTCCCGGGTCTATGCCCAGAATAATCTGTTCTTTCTTCATTCGGAAAGATTTGTCCGATCGAGATCCAGTTCTTCCAGCAGTGTGCTAAATCCCAGCGCTTTGTCTTGGAATTTTCGACGAATCGTTTGGTTCAATTCTTCTCCGGCGGAAGATTTCCAGTCTTCCAGCAGTTGTCTGTTTTTAACATAAAATTGAATGGAATAATTTTTTCCGCTTTCTATGTGAGAAGAATGTACTTTGCACATTCGGGGATTAAATAGAATTCCGCTTTTAACGGCTAATGGAATATATTCGTATTTTAAAAAAGCGATGGCTTCATCATGAATACTGTCTTCTATATGGAAAGTGATATTATAAATCAACATAAATAAAAAATAAGTTTGTAAATTATTGATATTTTATTTTTCCTTACTATATTTGCACCGCGTTAAGGGGGCATTAGCTCATCCGGCTAGAGCGCAACACTGGCAGTGTTGAGGTGAGCGGTTCGAGTCCGCTATGCTCCACAAAAATGAAGGGACTGAATAAAGTCCCTTTTTTATTTGATTAAGTTTGTTTATAAATCATCTTTTTATTCTTCATTTGAAAACAAAAGTAAT
>DAIQOU010000024.1:0-19486 GCA_036787725.1 Bacteroidales bacterium | reverse complement strand
TAATGTCATGAGTTGTTTATGGCAAGTTACAAGTACCTTTATATCTTCAAATCTTTATTCCTTCACTTTTTCAACCTGTTTTCAGAAGAGTAGTTATATGTTTTATATTATTAAAATCGGTATCATTCTCTGTTATAATATTATTCCATCATTGTTGTAAAGCATTTGAGTTGGCTTCACAGTTCCTTATTGATTTCACTTATTAAATATTGCAGATTTTCACTCCATTCGCTGTAACAATTGGAATCTTTCCACAGTTCAACAATCTCTCTTTCTCCATCTTCATCCGGCACCTCGTTTTGGATATCATTTAAGTACTGCAACAAAAATTCGAAAGAGATTTTATCCCCGGAAAATGATTTGACTCTTTTCTTTAAGTTTTTACTTTCGTCTTCTTCATCTTCATACTTGAGTTGTCCTTCTTTTTTGAACATAAAATACAATTCGGCCAAAGCCATAGCCGAATGATCATAAAAGAAATCAATTTGGTCAAACGTTTCTCCAAAGAAACCGTCTTCTTTCATTTTAGGTATTAATTCGGATAGAGTTAAATCAATTTGTTCTCCGGTCGGGTATTCCGATGAAATGTAGGCTCTGACAAAATCCACTACATCCAATCCTTCATCGCTTTCCAATGCTTTGTGTCCCCAAGCTCCCATAATTTTAATTTTAAGATTAATATAAGTGTGTTCATTCACCGGTTGCCTGCCGGTATTTTCTAAACCTTGAACGGCCGGCTAAAGTTAATATATCTCCAACAATAAACAAAACGAGGTTGCATCTTTAAGGGATACAACCTCGTCGAGTGAATTTCAATACAATCTCTATTTATGAATAATGTCTTTATTTATTGTTGGGCCAATCCGTAACCGTTTGTTATTTTGCCATTGGACTTACTGATGGTTTCGAAAGGAATCGGGAAGAAATACCGTGGAGGTACATCCGCCGATTTTATTCCGGAGAGAATATTTCTGTCATAACTTGTTTCATTGTTAACAATATCGATAGCCCAGTTTGTCTGCTTATATTCATCGTTTGTCAATGACGCTGCTTCCGTTCCGGCCGGATCGATGTAATTAAATAAACCTTTAATGGCAACGTTATGATCGGTCCCTTTTACTTTACCGCTTACGGCTGTAGTACTCCAATCGTATTGTCCTCTCCATCCGGGAAACAGGGCCGGATCGTTTACATCCGGACAATCGTAAGTCAACGGATTTTCCAATTGAACGTTCTTGGTAAAGATATAATTGGATATAATCTTGCCGTTGGCGAATTGATGATATCCCTTGGAGCGCAGGTTATTAATCATTGTTTTCATTTCATTCCGAACGGCAACCGCCTTCTCCGAAAATTTTCCCGAACGTATTAAATCCCAGCGACGTGTTCCTTCTCCTGCCAGTTCCAATTTCCGTTCTTGCAATATGGCATCCTTCAGGGCTTCTCCGGATAATCCGCTAATGTTATGATTGGAATTTCCAAATGCTCTTTCGCGAATTTGGTTAACCAAACTCAAGGCGCCGGTATCATCTCCCAATTCAGCTTTTACTTCGGCCAGCATCAATATGACATCAGCCATTCTCAATACGGGATAATTAATACCGGACTGTCTTTGAGCAGCGGAGTAGGGGGGATTCATCCGATTTTCATCCCACTTATTGATTGAAATTCCTCCTTCCAATTTAGAACCCGGCTTGAAATTGAGCATGGCTTCATTTCCGTCTCCATTGCTTCCCGTTACGGTAATGGAGGCATCCCTTCTTTTATCTCCGTCTTCGAATTCTCCATAGTAAAAAGTGGGGATGATACGAATGGCAGCAAAAGCTTTACAAGGAGCGGCATTGGAACCTCCTCCGTTAGAAGGTCTTCCAAAAGCGTAAGCATATTCGCTGGTAGTGGTTTGTCCGCTTTGTCCGCCTTGTATGTTCCCTACTTCAAATAAGGATTCGGGACTTACTTTCAGATCTTGCATATACTGAAAATGCCGTTGGAAAGGATTATTGGCATAACTTCTTTCGTCCGAAGTAATCAGATAAGCACTTCCTTTATGAGTGATGGCAGCTTGTAAATATTGTTCGGCAATCCTGTAATAATCAAGATAATCGGTACGTCTTGCATATTTACAATTGTATTCTTCCTTACCCTTGGAGGTAAATTGGATATCTCCATACAGGCTGCCTGCATCCGTACGAATGGTTTGGTAACCTCCCGCATGCAACGCAACTTGTCCTATCAATGCATTCGCAAAAGTTCGGGAAAAGCGTTCGGCAGTGATACCTCCTTCTCCTAATTTGTACATGAGCGGTTCTGCTTCTTTAAGAATTTCGATTATTCTATCGTAAATATCGAATCTGGAACTTAATGAATAATCATCTACATAACTGTTTTCATATCCGTAAGGAACATCTCCGAAATGTTTTACCAGATTAAAATAACACAACGCTTTCATGGTAACAGCTTCTCCATACAATTGGGTCCAATCGTTTGCCTTACCGGAAGCAACGGCTGCCTGGTATTCCGATTTTTCGGCAATAAGACCGGCTATTTTGGACGCACGGGCAAGCGTACTGTATAAGTTGTTAAACGGGTCTTTAAGCACATCCACCGGAAGTCTCTCGGATTCCATGATGGCATTGATGTTGTTTGTAGAAGTAGCTTCCGGATACATTTCGATATCGGATCCGATCGGGTCGTTCCAACTGTACAATCCTACAACGCAATTTTGGCGATAATTGGCATAACACCACGACAGCGTTTTGAAGGTTTCCGAAACAGAAGAGGTTACAAAATCGTCGTCCGTATTGGAAGGAGACGAAGTATTTAAATAGTCATCGCAATGTACAAAAGAAACGCACATTATCAATACGATTATATAATTTATTATTCTTTTCATAATCAGTTTATTAAAAAAGATAGTTAGAAATTAAGATTTACACCGACAACGAAAGAGCGTGCTCTGGGATATGTACCCCAATCCAATCCTGTAGTCGGATAGACGGCGTGATTTGCCGAAGTATTTGCGTTGACTTCGGGGTCTAATCCCGAATAGCCCGTAATTGTAAATAAGTTATAAATACTGCCGTAAACGCGGAGGTTGTTTATTCCTGCTTTTCTTGTCAATTGATTCGGTAAAGTATACCCCAAAACAAGCGTATTTAAGCGGAGGAAAGAACCGTCTTCAATACCTAAGGAAGAGGTTACACCGTTTTCGTTCAATGCCAGTGGAAGAGAAGCATTCGCGTTGGCGGCGTTTAGTTGTTCCGGAGTTGACAGGCGTTCCAATTTTCCGTTGACAATATTGTAAATTTTGTAAGCATTATTGAGCATATCGAATTTGTTTTCGTACACTCCCGATTCTTTGTATCCGTAAAGAGAGCCCAGTTTGTTAACATTGTAAACGTCATTTCCGTAACTCCAATTAAAGTAAGCTCCGAAGTCGAAGTTTTTGTAGGTGGCGCTGATATTAAAGCCGCCGGTATGAACCGGATTCATGTCTCCTATGGTAGTGATATCTTCTTCTCCTATGGTTCCGCTGTTATCCAAATCTCTGTATTTAATAAGGCCCGGATAAGCGATTTGTCCGGAAGGACGTTCATTGGATCCGATTCCGTTTACGGGACCGACAAAGTTACCTAAGTCCGAAACTCCTTCTTTTAATATATATTGACCGTTTACGTAATTGAAATCGTCGGTAGTGTAAAATCCGTCATATATCAATCCTCTCACTATTCCGACCGGACTCCCTTCTTTCAGAATATAATCGTCGGCAGGATACGAACTGCTGCTCGCCCAACGGGTTCCGTAAAGACCGGTTACATTTTCGGCCAATTCATCTACGTTGCCTTTATTGAAATTAATATTGGCTCCGGCCGTTATATTCCAATCTTTGTTTTTGAAGATGAGGCCGGAGAGTGAAAACTCCACACCCTTATTGCTCGTTTTTCCGATATTGGCATATGTTGATGTAAAACCGGTAATTCCCGGAATGCTTGTCAACATAAGCAAGTCTTTAGTTGTGTTCCGATACAAATCGACACTACCCCATACTCTGCTGTTGAATAAAGAGAAATCAAGTCCCGCACCGCGTGTAACGGTTGTTTCCCACTTCAGGTCTTTGTTTGCCATTTGCGTGGAGGCCAAGTCATAAGCCGATAGGTACTTGTTGTCCGCAACATGTTGCCACCTTCTGTCTGTTTCCGAGGTCCATAATTGAGACCAGAGATTGGAACTGATTCCGTCATTTCCTACTTCTCCGTAGGAAAGACGAAGTTTTAAATTATCCAACCAATCTATATTCTGCATGAAAGATTCTTCCGATACTCTCCAAGCGACGGCAGCGGCAGGGAAATATCCCCATCGATTATCGGGTGCAAATTTGGAAGAACCGTCTCCGCGGAAAGTTAAGGTAAGTAAATAGCGATCTTGCAACGTATAGTTTGCTCTTCCAAAAAAGGAAACGATACGTCCCGGAGTGCTTGTTTCCGAAGAAAAAGCGCTGGTTCCCTTTTCCTGATCATACTGATTGATCATGGCGAATGCATTTTCTTTGCTAAAGTTGGACGGAAAATGGTTGGCTTGTATTCTCATCTTGCTTCCCCCCGAATTGGTAATTTCATGGCCTGCCAATACATTTAATTTGTGAATATTGGCAAAGCTCACATCATAGCTCAACGTATTGGTCCAACGTAATCCCCAACTGTCCGATTTCTCGTAATCAACGGAACCGGCATATAGTTTTTCTCCGGTTGCGTCGTCAATATAGTTGTTGTAGATGGCTCCTCCCCATGTTTTATTTTGGTTCCATGATCTGTTCAACGTAAAATCCGTATGATAAGTCAATCCCTTGATCAAGACCCAATTCAAAGAAGCCGTACCTCGGAGGTGTTGTTTAATTTTGAGGGGATCATAATCGGAAATTCGATTCTTGGGGCTGTAAGTATCCCAAGACGAAAACTTACCGTATTGTTCCATATTGCCTTCTCTTAATGCATCCAAATCTCCCAAGATTTTATGAGTGGCAATCGGACGGAAACGATAAGAAGAAGAAAGCAGCGAACCGCTTCCGCTGGTAGTTCCTTCATCTCCCAGGTTCTTAATGTCCGTATAACGTGTATCTATATTAAGGTCTACGTTGTCAAACAATTTTTGGTTCACTTTCAACGATACGTTGGCACGTTTGGAGTAAGAATTTATTTTCATCCCTTTGTCATCCGTGTAATTAACGGAAAACAATACTTTGGTTTTATCTGTTCCCCCCGTTACGGATAAATCATGGTTATGAGAAACCGAACTGTTGTATACATCGCGTTGGATGTCATCAGACGACATATTACGATAACTTTCAATTCCTCCCGTATTTTCGCCCGTATAATCTCCTATTCCATACAACTTTTCGAAGGGAATCCGGTAGGCATCTCCGTGTGCGGCAGTATTGGCCCATACATATTTCAAATAATCGTAGGGATTCAATGCATCCAAGTACTTGGTAGGAGTGTTGAATTTCACATAACCGTTATAAGAAACCGAAACCTTTCCTTCTTTGGCTCCTTTAGTGGTGACGAGAATTACCCCATTGGCTCCACGTGCACCGTATATAGCTGTAGAAGAGGCGTCTTTAAGAACATCAA
Source organism: Bacteroidales bacterium (assembly GCA_036787725.1). GTDB lineage: Bacteria > Bacteroidota > Bacteroidia > Bacteroidales > Azobacteroidaceae > DAIQOU01. The sequence goes on along the minus strand of DAIQOU010000024.1, from coordinate 13,859 downwards.
TACTTTCTACTTGATCTCCCGGGATATCACTTAAAGAACTCACGGTAACTCCATCTACCAAGATCAGCGGTTCATTGCTTTGCGAGATCGATCCTCCTCCCCGTATTCGAATGGAAACCGTAGCATCGGGCCGTCCGTCTTGAGAGGTAACATTTACACCCGGGAGCTTTCCTTGCAAGGCTTGTGCCACATTGGTAACGGGAGTGGCGGCAATGGCTTTTCCGCTGACAGAGGCAACCGAACCGGTCAGGTCTCTTCGTTTTACGGTTTGATAGCCGATCACCACTACTTCGTCCAGCAACTCGGCATCTTCTTTCAATATCACATTGACGGGTTGTCCCGCAACAATATTTACTTGTTGTTTCTGCATCCCGATAAAACTTATTTCCAACCGTTTTGCCGAGGGAGGCACCGATAAGGAAAAGTTTCCGTCCATGTCCGTTACGGTACCGGTGGTCGTGTTTCCTTCCACTTTAACGGAGGCACCGATAACCGGATCTCCGATTTCATCCTTCACATTACCTCTTACAGTAATGTTTTGAGCATGTATTTCAAAGGCGCCGATCAATAAGAATGCCCATAACAGAAATAGTCTGCTCTTCATTTTTTCTCTTTTTTGTTTCATAATAATAATTATTTAGTTAAACAATAATGATTCAGATAACAAGGTATTTTAATAATTCGTGTCGTTTGTCTGTATCCGTTCATTGTTTTTTGTGAATTATAATGCTATTGAAGTTGAATATCGATTTCCTTCAGGTCTTCTTCTTTGGAACTGCCGCCGACCGCAATCGTAAAATCACCGGGAACGAGATCCATGGATTGAACATCTTCATTCCACCATTCGAATTGCTTGCCTTTCAGTTCAAAAGCTACCCGGGCTGTTTGTCCCGAAGGTATCCGGACACGTTTAAAAGCGCGTAATGTTTTATTGGGACCTCCCGGATCGTTTTTTTTCTTCAGATAAATTTGGATGACTTCCTCTCCGTCTCTCTTACCGGTGTTGGTAACGGGAACGGTCAATACAACCGTTTCACCGGATTTTAACATACGTTTGTCTGTTGTCGGAGAACCGTATTCGAATGTTGTATAGCTTAATCCGTAACCGAACGGAAATAGAGGTTCTTCTTTCATATAGCGGTAGGTACGTCCTTCCATGTTGTAGTTTTCAAAATCGGGCAATTGAGTGGTATCTTTGTAAAAGGTAACCGGCAAACGTCCGGCCGGATTATAATTGCCGAATAGCACATCGGCCACCGCTTTGCCGCCCGATTGGCCGGGATACCAGGCCTGCAAGATGGCTCTACAAGTTTCAACCTCCGGTCCAAGGCCTATAGGAGATCCCGAACAGTTAACAAAAACAACCTTTTTGCCCGCATTATACAATGCTTTTATAAACTCGCGTTGAACCTTCGGCAATTCAATGTCGGTTCGGTCTCCTCCTTTGAATCCGGGCAGGTCTACCCCCATTTCTTCTCCTTCCAACGAAGGGGATATCCCGCCGGCAAAAATTACTATATCGGCATCTTTTACTTTTGTTATTGACTTCTCGATATTGATTTTTTCTTTATATCCCAAATCAAAGTTCAGTTGGGCATCTCCTCTGTTATAGTCGAAGTCGATTTGGATGTCGTATGACTTTCCTGCTTCCGCTTGCATGATATATACCATTTTTCGACTTCCGTGGTTGGTTCGGATTCCTTTTACTTGTTGATTGTCTATCATCAAATTTAAGATTCCGTTGACATAAAACTCAAAAGCTGCTTCTCCTGTTTTCTCGGGAGTAAATGTACTCTTGTATGTAGCCGTAAAGCCGGTCAGATTAACGCCGGAAGCAAATACGGTTGCCCCCGAGGTGCAAAAAGCAAAAGGGGTAGAGATTCGGGTTGTTACGTCCGGTGTTCCGCTTCTGTCCGGATTGTTCCAATACCGGGCACTGAATCCTTGTCCGGCTTCGGAAAAACATTGATTAAATGCGCTTTGCATTAAAGTATTTTCTACCAATCCGCAACCTTGTTCATAAATAAGATTATCACCTTTCTTCAATTCGGAACGTATTCCTTCCAATATCGTAATGGTTCGGCCGGGAGTTCCGTTGTAATTACCCCATTGCATCACCGAATCATTCGCATTCGGTCCCATTACGGCAATGGTTGTATTTTTCCGGTTTATCGGGAGAATATTACTCTTATTCAATAATAAAGTCATGGATTTTCGGGCTATATCCAGCGCTATACTGTCGTGTTTGGCGGAAGCTACTACGGAATAAGGAATTTTTGACCATGAGACCGATTCGTTTCGGTCCATTTCACCCAATGCAAAACGGGCCTTTAACAGGCGTCGTATGGAAATATCGATGTCTTTTTCGTCGATATATCCCTTTTTTACACTTTCAACCAGCGCTTTGTAGCTGGAACCGCAATCCAGGTCGGTCCCGCTTACAACGGCGGAAGCGGAAGCGGTAGCCGCATCGGGATGAGTTTCGTGTGCATTGGCTCCGTAAAAATCACGAATGGCTCCGCAATCGGCAACTACTATTCCGTCAAATCCCCACTTGTTTCGCAACAGGTCGGTTAATAGACGATTACTGCCGCAGCAGGGCTCGTCTTCAAACCGGTTGTATGCACACATCACTTCTTTTACGTTTGCTTCTTTTACCAACATTTCAAAAGCCGGAAGGTAGGTTTCGTATAAATCGCGAGAGTGGATGTTTTTTGCATTGAAAGAATGCCTGTTCCATTCGGGGCCGGAATGCACTGCAAAATGTTTGGCGCATGCGTGCAACTTATCGTATTTCTCGCCGAACGGACCCTGAAGTCCTTTGACGGCTGCCATTCCCATTAAACCGGTAAGATAAGGGTCTTCACCGTAAGTTTCAATGCCGCGGCCCCAACGCGGGTCCCGAAAGATATTGATGGTAGGGGTCCACATGGTCAAACCATGATAACGCCCGTAATTTCCTTGAGAGGAATAATAATTATGTTTTGCTCTTGCTTCGTCCGAGACTGCATTGAAAACATGGAAAACGGCTTCGTCGTCAAAGGTAGCCGCCAATCCGATGGGTTGAGGAAATACTGTAGCCAATCCGGCGCGGGCTACTCCATGTAATGCTTCATTCCACCAATTGTAAGGTTTTATTCCCAATCTTTCAACGGGTTGTGATGCATCTTGCATTAATGATACCTTTTCTTCCAAGGTGAGCCTTTTGAGTAAATCTTCCACTCGTTTATCCGTCCCTAAGGATTCATCTTTATAGGCTTCCTGCCCTTTCGTCGGAATGTTTGCGATAACGGAGATGAATAATATAACTAAAACGTGAATAGCAGTTCTTTTCATAATCATTTATTTCTTTCGATTTAAAGGTAAATACATTGTTATGAAGTTTAATTCGTGGTATGACCGGGTATATTTATATTCTTGCTCCGTTCGCCGGTTATTAGAATACTTTCTTTGTTTTCCGGATATTTAAATTCCGACACATACATGTTTTTCACGTTATGCAAGACCAGTGCGGGGCCTTTTTCGGGATAAACTTCCACCTTCCTGAAATGAATGTTTTCCGTTTCGGAGAGCTCTGCACCCGATTGGGCGGTAATGATAACGTTTTCGATATTGATATTGGAAATGTTCATTTCCGGTAAGCCGTAAAAGAGCATGGCTTTATTGGCATTACGAGCAATAATACCGTTTATGTAAATATCTTTGAGAACCGGTGTTGTTTCATCGACCGGCGGCACGCTGTCCGAAGCCTCGGTGAAATAATACAGGTTGAAAGATATGGGTTCTTGTAAAATGTCAAACATATTTATATTATTAATGTATATGTTTTCGACTACACCGCCCCGACCGCGTGCACTTTTAAAACGGAGTCCTATGTCCGTGCCCATAAACTGACAATCGGATACGGATATATTTTTAACTCCTCCCGACATCTCACTGCCTACTACAAATCCTCCATGTCCTTTGAAAACCCGACAATTCTCTATAATTACATTTTCCGTAGGGCGTCCGCGCCGGCGGCCTTCTTCATCTTTTCCCGATTTTATACATATAGCGTCATCTCCCACATCAAAAGAACAATCGGTAATGATTACATTCTTACATGATTCGATATCCAATCCGTCTCCGTTTTGCGAATAGGAAGGATTTCTCACATCAATATTATCTATAATTACATTTTCGCACAGGAGAGGATGTATATTCCATGCCGGGGAATTTTCGAAAAGTACTCCTTCCAACAGTACATTTTTACATTCGATGAAGCTGATCATTACCGGCCGCAGGAAATCTTTAATTGCCATCCATTCTTCTTCTGTTGAAGGTTTCGGATTTATCGTATCTCCCTTCAGGGCTTGCGGTGTAGGAAACCAAAGTCCCGGGTCTTTGAGAACTCCTCCGGATTGTACGACTTTATTCCAATAAGTATCCGTTACCTTTATTCTTTTTAGCGGACGCCAAGCTTCTCCCGATCCGTTGATGGCACCCTTTCCGGTGATTGCAATGTTTTCCAGATTTCTTCCCGAGATAGGAGATTGACATCTCCAACCACTGCGTCCCTCATAAATTGTTTTTACCAGAGGATACAGATCAAAATCGGGCGAAAACAGGATCAGCGCTCCTTTTTCGAGATGCAGATTTATATTGGAACGGAAAGTAATCGGCCCGGTAAACCAAATTCCCGAAGGTACAATTAAGGTTCCGCCTCCTTTATCGGCAAGATCCCGGATCGCTTTTTCAAAGGCAGCCGTATTTAATGTTTTACCGTCAGGAATTCCTCCGTATTCGGTAATGCGAATTACATTTTCGGGAAACTTCGGCCGTTCGAGTACCGGCATTTCGAAGGGGAGATTTTTATATAAGTCAATGTACGGATTATTGCGGGTACATGCAACTCCTGTAGTTAACAGGATAAATATCCAAATGAAATAATAGAATCTTTTCATTAATAGAGCAACCATTGTCCAATTGTTTTTCTCCGGTATGATATTATTAACCTTTTCAAACTTGTTGCAATATTAATTTATCGATACCGGATTCGGTGGTGACTTTTTGGCGAATGTTGGTGGTTAAATTGGCATTACGATAATTGGCAGCAGAAAGGGGGATGAGGCTTCTCCCGGTAAGCCAATAAAGTTCCGGCTTGCAGGGGAGGAAAAATGATGTATGCAGGGGAGTTTTTCTGTCCCCTTAGGCAGAGAAATCCTGTTCAATATGACAGTGCTCTTCTGTCCGCTTAGGCAGAGATGTCCTGTTCAGTATGACAGTGTTTCACTGTTAAGCATGACAGGAAATTTCTGTCACAGCAGACAGAATTTGGTTTCTTTATGCAGGGGTTCGATTCCCCTCTCTTCATTGTTTTCGAGTTCCTGTTGACAAAATGTTCTCTTACTGCTTACGAGCAGTTGATTACAGAAGATTGTATCTCTGCGGTACAGATTTACTTTCGGTTTGGACGGTTGGCAGCTGTTCTGACTTTATATAATATATAAAGGGTTCTCAAGGATTTTTAAATTGATCTCTGTATCGTCCCGGAGTCATTCCGAACATTTCCTTAAAGCATTGCGAAAAGTAACGTATATCGGAAAATCCTACCATATAAGTTACTTCTTTGATTCTGTATTGTTGTGTTTTCAGTAACCGGGCAGCATGTTTCAGCCGGATATCCCTAACAAATTGTACCGGGGCTAACCCCGTAAGACTTTTTACTTTATTAAAAAACACCCGACGGCTCAACGATGTATTGCTAACTAAGTCATCAATGGTAAATTCGCTATTGTCAAGATGGTTACAGATTTCTTCTTGCAGGTTTTTCAGGAATAACTCATCTTGTTCGGTTATTTTACCGTTTGTTATAAGCTCATCTTTTTGTAAATCTTCGGAACCTTCACTTGTCAAATAATCATTGTATAGTTTCCGTTGCTTAATAATATTATCGATTTTTGCGATCAGCAATTTGACACTGAACGGTTTGGTAATATAATCGTTGGCTCCGAGTAAAATTCCTTCCAATTGGTTGTCGATATTTGTTTTGGCGGTAAGCAATATAACCGGGATATGGCTGGTGTTTTGATTTCCTCTTATCTTTTTGAGCAGTTCCATTCCATCCATTTCGGGCATCATAATATCGCTCAGGATAAAATCGGGCATGTATGTTATAACATTCTCATAACCTTCTTTGCCGTCTTTAGCTTCATATACACGATAATGATCTTTTAATACGGATTTGATAAAACCTCTTAATTCCGGGTCATCTTCGATTACCAATACAGACATTCCGGCTTCCGATTCCTCCGGAATCGATTCATTATCGATATCCGGAATTAAAGACGTCGGATCATCTTCCGGGTGTGTAGCCCATTCGACATCATCCTTAGAAAAATGCTCCAAGCCCGGTTGAAAGAGAACAGTAAAACAAGTTCCTTTATTTATATCGCTTTCTATCTGTATTTTCGCATGATGTTTGTCGGCTATCTCTTTTACAATCGATAATCCGATGCCGGTGCTCGGCTTGTTTTTTTCTTTGCTGTAGGATGCAAAACGGGTAAACAATTTACCCATGACTTCTTTAGACATTCCTTCTCCTTCATCTTTGACCTGTAAGGCGGTTGCTTTATCTTTAAAGAATATATTGATTTCTATTTTTTTTCCTTTAGTAGTATGTTTTATGGAGTTGGAAACCAAATTGAACAGGAGTTTTTCCATTGCATCGGGATCAAAACCTATCTTTTCGTTTCCGACCCGATTTTCTACCGTGATTTTAATTTCTTGGTCTTCTGTTGCTTTGATCATTGAATTGCATACACTTTCGACGAAGGGTCCGATGGGAATTTCTTTTATCTGAAGTCTTCGTTTTTGTATCTTTCTGAAATCGAGTATTTGATTTACCATTTTCAACATTCGGTTTGCATTTCTTAAGATCAGATGAAGTTGTGGTTTGATGTCCGAGTGTGTATTTTTGTTATCCAATATGTTTTCGATGGGAGAAACAATCATGGTGAGAGGAGTACGTATTTCATGCGAAATATCTGTAAAGAAACGGGTTTTCATTTCTGTTTGTTCTTGTTCCAGCAATACCCGGTCTTTCATACGATAAAAAAGAAAAATAGACCGTAGTATGACATACAGCAAAAGGATGAAAGAAACCGCATACAGAATGTAAGCTTGGCCGGTTTGCCAAAATGAAGGAGTAATTGTAATGAACAGATTGCGTTCGTTTTCGACACGGGTTCCGTTACTGTTGGTAGACTTGACCTTGAAAACATATTCTCCCGGAGGTATATTGGTATAATTGGCTATCCGTTGTGTCCGGTCTATTATCCAATCGGTATCGAATCCCTCCAACTTATAAGAATAAGACACCCCGTAGGGATCGTTATAGTCTAAGGCTGTATATTCTATGCTGAATGTATTCTCTTGATGATTAAGTGTAATCTCTTTTATATCATCGATTTCTGTTTTTAGAGGATAGTCATTATTGGATACCTTAAACTTGGTTAAGGCCAGATAAGGAATATAGGTGTTTTTGGTTATTTGATCGGGAATAAAAGACAATGTTCCGTGAGCACATCCGTAGATCAATTGGCCGTCGCTTGTCAGTAGAGGTAACGTTTCCATAAAATATTGATTACTGATAGCCCGGCTTACATCATTAAATTGCTCGAATACTTCCTCTTTCGGATTAAATCGGGAAATACTTCCTTCACTGTTGATCCAAAGATTGTTGCTATTGTCTTCCGTAATCGACAATACGATATCCGAATGCAGTCCTTCTTTATTTCCATAGGTTATAAACTTGATTGGAAAGCCTTGCTCATCCCATGAGATCGCCTTTGACATTCCTCCGCCAAAGGTGGCAATATACAAATCGTTGCTGCGGGTAATCAAGATATTATGTATATCATTGGCTCTCAGTCCATCCTCTGCTTTATAAGCTTTGGAATATATTTTATAACCGGATATATTCTTATTTTCTTTATCGAGAGCAAGTACAATCAGCCCGAAAGTGGTACCGACATATATTTTACCCTTATAGCTTCGTATGGTTCGGATTTGAGAACCTGTATCCATCGGATAATTATTAAAATTGTTTTTGTGGTTGATGAACCGGTTATTTTCCCGGTCAAAGCGGTTTATTCCTCCTCCGTAAGTTCCTATCCATATTTGTCCGTTATTATCCTCATAAACAGAATATACGTTATTATGGCTTAAACTGAACGAGTCGTTGGGGTTATGCTTGTAATGTTCAATTAAAAAGGAGGTGTAGGTATTATTTACCGGTTTTAATGCATATATGCCTTTTCCCTTAGTACCCACCCAAATAGTTCCTTTTTGATCTTGTAAAAGAGAATAGGCCATGCCCTTGAGCGGTTTCCCTGATTTGGAAATGGTTCCGTCTTCACATAGGATACCCTTAAAATTACGATTTGAGTCATATATGGAAATGATACCGTCCATATTTCCCAACCAGATATTGTTGTTTTTATCTTCTAAAATGGACCTTACATCCACACCGGTCGACGAGATTGTGTTTGAATAGAAATCATTCAGTTTAAACAACGTATTGTTGAAAACCACTTTTTCCAATCCTCCCGAACGGGCGCTTAACCATATATTTCCTTGTTTATCTAAAAAAACATGGTGCAACAGATCCGAAAACATCCAATCGGGAGAAAAGGGATTGTTGAAAAAAGGAATTAATCGATCGCTTTTTTCATCATAAAAAGAAAAGCCTCCATGAGGGTGGACCCATATATGCCCCGTCTTATCCTCTATTATAAAGAAAGAAGGGAAAAGAATCGTATTATTACCGTAATCGTTTGCTTTATAATATTTTAATCTATTATCTATTATATTGAATTTAGCCACTCCTTTAGAGTTGGTTTCAAACCAAATGTTATTGTTGCTGTCAATAAAGCAGGATAACATCTCGTTGGTGGGTAATTCGTCGAGATTGGATGTGTTGAATTTCTTTAAGTTGGTTCGGTTCCGATCGCAAATAATGAATCCGTCCTTGGAAGTCAGGATTACAAATAAATTGTCATATATCTTTTTAATTGAAATAATATTGGAATGAATGCCTGTCTCAAAAAGAGTAAAAGTTTTATTCTCTTTATTATAACACCGGATTTGTCCGTTTATCGATCCGAACCACAGTTCGCTTTCTGTTTCGATGGCCGAGAAAAAAGGAACTTTCGGGGTGTTATCGGCATTTCCCGTCAAGAAGCCGGGATATTCGTCTTTTTTATCGTTCGAAGAAGACAGGCACATCAATCCGCGATCGGTCAGTATCCAAGAGAGATTATCTTTATCTTCAAAAACGGTATATACTTTGTTGCCGGGTAAGTTTTTGTTTTCGACCGAAAAAGGTTGAAAGTGATTAAGAGAATCCAATACGCAAATTGCTCCCATCGATTCGGATGTTAACCAGACTTTTCCGGAAGGCATGGATATTATCTCGGATGTTTTAAACGTTTCGTTGTTCGAATGAAATGCAGCTACGTATTTTTCTGTTTTGGGATCGAAACGGAAGGGTTCTTTATCGTAGGAATGTACCCATATATATCCGTATGCATCTTCGGTCAGCCTGTCTATACGATTATTTTTCATTAGAATGGAGTCTTCCGGAAAGGTTTTATAAGTAGTAAAGTTATGTCCGTCAAATTTGCATAATCCATCCCAGGTAGCCAACCAGATAAAACCTTTTTTATCCTGTATGATATTCATGATGGTACGTTGAGATAATCCTTCCGTGAGACCGTAGTGTTTAATATGGGATTTAGGTTGACCGAGTGATCGAACCGAAAAAAGGACGGATATAATAAGGATAAGAAATAGATGTGCTTTCATGGTTTCACCGACTTTGAAGATATAACAAATATAACTTTCTTTATCAGAAAATGAAAGATATTTATCGAAAAGTCAATGGGAAATAATTTAGGAGATAATCAAGAGTTATATTTTTATATTTCTTGTAATAAGACGGTTAGTGTAGGGAGGGGGAGGACGGGATTCCAATTTACCGCCCAATAAATGCCAAAATACCGACTATCGTGAAACGGCTAATTACAGGGTTTGACTTCATATTAACGAAAAAGGTTGTCTGAAAAGTCTGAGTATTCATTGAATAAGTTCCGGTCGGGAAATACCTGCACTTCGAGTCGACCTCACCGCATGGTAACGTTCTCCGAGGAGACTGAAAATGCTTTTGGAGAAGTCCCGGGAGAGACGGGATTATACTTAATCGCAATTGTAATGAGACTCCCGGGAATCTGCGGAAGGCGAAGGAATAACATGATCGGCAGTACTTAATATCCGAATCGTTGGTGATCGATCATGAATTTACCGTTTTCATATTTCATGGGAACGATTCCCGGGCGGCAGGTTTGCTTGTATTCCTGTGCCTGTGCTCCCCGGGGATTGAAAAATATAGTAGCCCACCAGTTTCCTTTTTTATCCTTGAACAAATTATTATGGCCTCCGCCCGTAATTGTATTATATCTTTCGGAATAAGGTCCGTAAATATGTTCGGCTGACGCAATGATGCAATCATAACTGTAACGGGTTTTGTCGTTATCTTTCTGAGGACAATACGATTCGGTTCCGTTTGGCAAGCGATGCGACCAGATAGCCTGAACCAAGTGATATTTATTATCATGTTTGAAAATAAAAGCTCCTTCAATATAGGGTTCCGGGTTATAATTTTGCTCCTTCAGTTTCCGGATCGGTTCTGCAAAGCCCGACATATCGTCTTTCATTTTAGCAATGAAATGATTGTGTCCGACGAAATAAACACTCCCGTCTTCATCTTCAAATAAACTTCCGTCAATTTTATCAAAGATGGGTTTATCTTTATTTCCTTCAATATTGATATAAGGTCCTTCCGGCTTTCCGGAAGTACTTTTAAGGATGAAGGAGCCCTGACCTTTTCCCGAGTTGTTCAGACAAGCTACTATAAACCAGTTTTTTTGGCTTTTTATATAATGGAGTTCGGGGGCCCAGACAGCTAGGAAACGGTTGTCGAGAGGATCTCCGTTAAGTGATTTTTTCGGTCGTTTCTCTCCTGATTTGAATATTTTCGGATTTTTTTGCCAAGTACCGTCTTTTTCCATAGACCAGATTAATCCCATCGACTCCCAGCTTTTCAGATCGGACGAACGAAAAAGATACAAACCGTTATTCCAATCCCAACAATGAGTTTGTCCGGTGAATTTGCGCTCCGGATCGGCAGTAGTGCCTATCATGTAATAGTATCCGTCTTCTCCTGTATTAATCCAAGTATCCCTCATCCAATAATCCAACAAAGGTGCTGTTTGGGATGGAATACGGGTTTTCGGGTCCTCTGTATTGGCGGTACCGTACGGTTTTTGAGCGCCGATATTTGTAAAACAGAGAGTGATCAAGGCCAAGAAGCCGATAGTTTTCAGTTTCATATTCAATTGTTTTTAATGATTTTCGTCGATACTGTTTCTTTAGAAGTTTGTATTTGCAGGGTATAAATTCCGGAAGAAACGGTTTCCATGTTCAACGTTATTTGCATTTGATTTTCCAACTCCGGATATTCTTTTACTTTGATGCCTGTAATCGAGTACAGCTTGATATGCCGTATTTCGGAATCGGCCTTTATGGTCAGGTGATTTTTTACGGGATTGGGATAAATTTGCAGTCCGGAACCGGATACGGAAGGTATTCCGGTAGGGGTTTCCAACAGGACGGAACCTTTTATGAGTCCTCCGTCGGTTGCCCAAGCCGTTAGGGTTACGGAGCCTTCTTTGTGTCGGGTCAACCTGTTTTTTTTGTCAATGCTTGCAATGGAGGGATCCGAACTTTCCCATACCAACTCTTTATGGGTAGCATCCATAGGATAGACTTCGGCATTTAACGAAATGGAATGCCCTATTGCACATTCCACCGAAGGTACGTTAATTTCTTTTACCGGTACTTTGCCCGTTTGATAGTGAAGAATCCCGTTGAATGCAGCCGCTACTGATTCGGTATACAATCCTACTCGGGACGGATCTTCCCAAGTGCCTTCAACTACTGCTTTTAGCGCATCGTTTACAAAAAGATATAGTTGATTGTTTTCTCGTCTGCAACGCAAATAGTAATCGGAAGCCAAGTCTTCCCGGAAATAAGCGGAAAAGGCACGGGCAGTTTTTCCTTGAGGAGGGAGCACTTCCATTTTGATTGCTTTTGTTCGGATTTTATCAAAAGAGAAGTTATTAAAGTAGGAGAATCGCAGGGTGTCTTTTAAGCGGACATCCAACGGTATCCAACGGTCTTCTCCTGTTAAAGCGTAAAACGTTACTTCCTTCGGTAAATCGAACGTTTGGTTCAAGTAAGGATAATATCCTTCGAACCAAAGTATATCAACACCGGACAATTCTGTTTCCGACCGGAAATCGTACCGATATGTATGGGTCGGGTAATTTTCCACGGTATATTGTTTTGATACATGCCTGTCTAAATTGATGTATCGGGTTTCTTTATCCTTTCCTTTTTCTTTACCGGAGATCTCCAATTGTCCGGTAGTATAATTGATGACGGTTTTGATATAATTATCCTCATTGATATACAACGGAAAATAACCGGCTTTACCGTTGTTCGGGATTACGTCGTTGCTTAGAAATACACTGAATTCATAATTCCAACTCTTATCGCCTTTGAATGTTTGCGCTATTCCTTCGGACCGGGTCTGTTGCAATCCTTTTTCCGACACCGACCAATTCCCTTTTTCCGACTCCCATCCGGTGATCCGGTTATCCCATTCATCCCAGCCTTGCGTATACTGTATGGCATCGAAGCCGGTATTTCCGGAAGAAGCGATAAGTCCGATCTTTCCTTTCCCGGTCAATTCGGTTTGGATAATCCGGTCTATCGTGAGGTTAAAGTAATCCAATTCGACTTTAAAGTTTCCGCCGTTCTTATAGATGGTAAGAGTATGCCACGGTTCTTCGTAGGCAGCGACCAACGGATCATTTTCCAAGAACTTAAATCCGGGAGGCAGGTGTTGTCTTCGAACCGTGGAACTTCCCCTTTCCTTTATTTCGTATTCCCATTGAGCATTGTCCCTGTCGATTATTATTTTCACATAATTATCATTGTCTTTGTAATACGCATATATTCCGGCAAAATCATTTCCTCCTTCTTTTATTCTGAACGGGACTTCATACCGATAATGAGTTAAAGAATCGGATCGGAAGAACAGTTCGGCTGCTGCGTTTCCTTCCGGCTTTAGGATACCTCCGCTGATGGTCCACCGGCTATGATCTCGAAATTCGTAAGGATAATAGATCGGATGATCGAAATAACTGATGAAACCGGGCATTGCCGGAACGGGATGATAACCCGGGGAATTGAAAGAAGTTCCGGATTCTACTACCAATTCTTTATCATAAAAGTGCATTCGATCGATACCTTGAGCCGAAACACCGTTGAAGAATGCTTTATACATTATCCATCGTTCGAAGCCGTTGGGGCCGATTACACAATTGGCTTGAGCAGGTCCTGTAACTATTTTTTCCGCAAGATAGTCTCCGGTATCAAACAATCCGAAATCGACAAACTTAAAGCAGGTTTCACCGGAACAACTGTTTTCGGCTTCTACGGCAATGATGTTTTCTCCTTCGTGAAACCATTCGGGATTAAGATCGATAAGCGAATAAGCCGTTTTGTTTTCATTGATGGAAAGTTTATTACCGTTTATATAAAAGGTTGTATTGGCTTCCACGCGATATTTGAGTGCCGGATGTCGAGGAATTTGGTCTAAGCTGAATTTACGTCGTATGTATATTTTATTGGTATACCAGATTGTTCGGTTTCCCCTGATAAGGGCCAAGTCCGTATTTTTTAATCCGAAGCCT
>DAIQOU010000350.1:0-5354 GCA_036787725.1 Bacteroidales bacterium | reverse complement strand
TCCATATTGTAACCGGAGAGATTTTCTACTCCCGATTTAAGATCGTCGGGAAGACCGGTGTTGTTAAGAGAGGAATGAGGAGTTAGGAATGAGGAATGATCGGTTTCTTCTCGTTGTGTAACCTCAAACTTACCCTGCAACGGTTCTTCCTCTTCTTCCAAGTCCATTCGTTGGGCGGTCTTTTCGAATTTTCCTTGTAAGAGTTCGTCGTCTTCCTCTAAATTCTCAGCCCGTTGCACGGTTTTTTCCCGGTAACGTTGCAATACTTGTTGTATCGGGGCCTGGTTGGCCGCTTTGGTTTGGTGTTGTATCGTATGAGATACGGGACGGGGTTGTTTTTGATGAGCTTTCATAACGTTAATTAAGTTAGAAACTAGAAGTGAGGAACTAGGAATAAAAATTACATTTCTAGTTCTTAGTTTCCGGTTCCCGTTTTTTTTAGTTTATTTTTCATTGTTTTTGTGGTGGAGATGAGTATCGCAAGGATTTCGTTGCCATCACATTCCATACTTTCGAACTGAGAGAAGGAGATATATTCGGTAACATACAAAAGTTTGAGCCAATAAAGTGTTTCATTGGCTTCTTTTAATGCGATATACATTTTAGAAAGAAAATCCGCATTACTTTGTCCGAACTTCGCTTCGGAGACCAAAGCCCCTATCGCTGTTCCCGATCGCAACAGTTGTTTGGAGAGGATGAATTCTTTCTTTTCCTCTTGTAAATAATTTACAAGCTTCACGATCCTTACCGCAAACTCAAAACTCTTCTCTTTCAACACATCTTTCTTCTCCATAATATGACAATAAAAATATTCCTCATTCCTAGTTTCTCATTTCTCATTTTTTTACCTCCATTTTACTTCGATTCGTTTCTTCATCCACGGGAAACGAATCATTTTGAAATTCCAAGGGACGGAATCGAGCAGCATGTCATATGGTTTTTCTTCCATGGTTAATAAATAGTACTCTTCTTTTTCTTCCAGTTTTCCCGGGCGTTGCAGAAAAGCTTGTCTTAATGCTTCTACGCTTGTATTCTTGAGTTTATCCCAATGAGCTTTGGCTCCTTCCAACATAGAATTGGTCGTTTCTCTTTCCTCCTGTGTCAGTTCCCACCGACTCGGAATCGGTTCTTCTATACTCAATCCTGCCAGTACTTTATTCAAGACCATTTCGTGTTCCGGAGTATCTTCTTCTTTACCGAATATAATATATTGAAGGATTCCGCAGGCACGTTTTTGGGCTTCTTTGTTTTCCCATTCGCGTTGTCGGACCAAGTGAAGCATTTCAAATAATCGTGGTAAAAAGGGAGCAATCAATACAATTCCTGCTTGATTCAGGTAAAAGACGGGATCATTTTCGAATTTACTGTTTTCGTTTTCCATTTTGTTGTTCTTTTGAAGGTGATTAATCGAATTATTTATGGAGTTGTCTAATTTATTGTTTTGTAAAACGACTGCCAATACCCTATGCTGTTCACTCCATTCTTTCCATTTCTTGTTTAAAGCAGATTGGTGATTTGAGGGGATCAGTTGTCCGATCCGGTGAATAAAACGGATGAGTAAATCCTGTTGACTTACGGTTTTATATACCGTTGACAAGTAGAGAAGAAAATCGAATAGAGTTGTACCGGGCAGTTTCTTTTTTAAGTGAACGGTAAAAAACTCATATACTTTCGGAATGAGTTGAAAGAGAGGTGCTGCATAACGAATAAAATCCGTTTGTTCATACAATCGGACGATTTGCTCTTTTTCTTTTGTCGGCGCTTGATCCGAATGAAAAGGTAAATAGTCACGGATGAAATCGGATAGTGTCATTTCCGATAAAACTTGCTGCATCATTTTTGGATCAGACGTTGCCGGAAGAGAAGGATAAAAGATCGATCGGAATTTGTTTTGATCGGCTTCGTTGGTGTTCCGAATTGATTTTATCAACAAAGAACTCTCTTTTGTATATAATTTATTTAATATCGTTTGTAATTGATAAGGAAGCCGGACGGAAATCCGGTCTTGTCGGAAGTAAGATAATAAATCAAAATAAGTAGTGTTGTATCGACCGGCAATTTTGTACAATGTACTGCTGATGAAATACTCTTTATTAAATGCCTTATCATTCAGTTCTCCTAACACGGAAAAGAGAAAATCCCATTTAATACGGGTAAAGTTTCCGGAAGTTTTACCTTGAATATAATTGGCTTCCCGAAGTAATTCCAGTTGTTGTGCATAAGAGAGAATTGACTCCTTGTTTTCGGGAAAGAGAACGGAAATAAGTCCTGTTTGTTCCGTTTCGTTTATCTTTTCGAGCAAGAGATGGCGAAAATAATTGTCTCTCAATTTGTTGTGAAGTTGCTGTTGTTGTAATTCGGATAACGGAATTTGTTGTTGAAGTTGTCGTATCAATCCGGAAAGATCTTTTTCATGAGCGGATTTGTTCGGCTGATCTGTTTTATCCGGAAGTTTCATCTCTTCGCGTAAAAGGTAAAATATTTTCAATATATTTTTATCCGCTATATCGGGATCTGCACAGATGTAATCGAGTAAAGCGACAGGATCTGTATTGTAATGTGCCGAAATTTTATGTATTACGCTTTTAATGAAATGCTTACGATTAAAAGAAGAGGTATCTTTATCCAATAAAACGGAAAATAGAATTTGCCATTTGATGAGTCGGAATTCACCTCCCGCTTTGCCTTGTAAATATCCCTTTTCTTTTTGATTGTCAAGTGCTTTTGAAGTTTCGACGATGAGATCGTTTTCTGATGGAATAAGAATGGGGATAAGTCCCGTAATTTCTTTTTCGGTCAGTTGTTGCAAGAATAAACGACAAGAATCCGGTCGGCTTAATATACGGGCCAATTCAGTTTTTCCGTCTTTTGTAATTCCTTTGTCTATTTCTTTTTGTAAGATGGAAAAAAGCATTTTATATAATTTTGTACCTTGGCTGAACGAGTCTTTTAATTGTTTTTCTGTTAATTCATTGCGGAGTTGATTCAGTATTTTCCATAATTCGGGAGCTGTAGGAAAGAGGGGTGTCCGTTGTTCCGAATCTGCAGTAATCAAGTGGAGTAACCGGTCATAACTTATATTGTATTTGGCCGCCAGTTGCAGAATGGTTTGACCGATAAAGTTTTTCCGGTTAAAGTAGGAGCCTCGATTTTGGAGCAGATAAGCATAGATAACAAACCAAATAGAATTGCGGAAATCATTTTCGCGAATGATCGGTCGCCTGATCTTTTTGTATTTACGTCGGAGCATCTCTGCATATGACTTGATAAAGTCTCCTTCTTCGGGTTGAAGCAATCGGATACCTTTCTCGAGTTCCGGATCATTGAATTGATAAACAAGTCTTTCTTGCAAGGAGGTATAATGACCGTAAGAAAGGAGGAATTGTTTGAATTGGGAGCCGCTATGTTGTAACACTTCAAGAAACAAGGTGTGAATGTTTTCCGAATTACCGTCCGTATATGAAGGAAATGTTCCGTGCAGGAGAAAATAAGTCAACAGTTCGAAAGAATACCGATCGGTTGTTGTCCTTTTAATTTCTTTGTTTGTATAGCTAAGTTGCTTTAAAAGGGCTTCTTCCAGCTTTTCCCGGAAAATGAGAGGAAAACGGTATTCAAAGTCTTCTTCTTCCACGCATCCTAAATCCAATTCCAGCCCGGTTATTTCGAGTATTTCCGCGGAGTTGTCATAACGGTCCACTACTTCATCGGTAACGGATTCGATGTGTTTTGAGAAAAACAAGTCCCAACGGGAATACAATTCCCGAGCAAAGGATTCATTTTGCATTTGAAAGTCGAATTGTATGCAGCCGATCCGGTTCATGATTGGTGATGATTGATCAAATCCTTAATGCTTTTGGAAAATTCCACTATTTTCTCTTCCTTATGGAAGGCCCATGCTTTGCGCCATTGGAAATAGAATGTTTCGAATGACTTTATTTCTTCAACTCCCAACCATATGCACCGGATATCCAAGTGTGCCGGCAGTCGTTCTTCAAATAATTCAAGATACATTTCTCTTGAGTAAAGATGATCGACCCATTTCGGAATGATGACAGAGAGCCGGTTATACTCTTTCGGGATCCAATAGATGTCTTCCCAAAGCAAGATGTGTTCTATAAAATAAAAGGAAAGGCTTTCACGGTTCAGTTTTTCCATGAATATCCATAGTAAATTGCAAGTCTCGATCAACTTTTGTTTTTCAAAAAAGAAACCCAGGTTGATCCATTCCTGGTGATCGGGTTGTTTATACAACAATAAATAACCGCTTTGGTCTTGCAGTTGGAGGCAACGATAATTTTCCGGATGCATTCCGCTTTTCAGGAACCCTTCAAAAAGAATATTGTGTCGGAATATATTGAGTCGGTTTCGGAGTCGGTAAAACTTTCTCAGGTCCGGTTCGGTCGGAATGGAAGGAATATCGGATAAATCATATTGATTTTCAGGCTCCGGATTTTCGCCCATAAGGAATTCTACATTAAACAGTCCCTGCCATTGTCCGAAGAACTTCTGATCGGTAATTAATTTCAGATTATATCGGCTGAAACTGTTGGTAACCGGGATCTCTTGTCTTAAATCATTTTCCAATAATCCGTTGATTAATAGCTTGATTCCCGGCATGGTTTTCATTTCCGTATCGGTTAAATCGAATGATCGAAAACGAAATGTATTGAATTCCGGAAATCGACGAATCAGATTCGCCCGAAAAGAAAGAGATTGAGTGCCGGAATATTTTCCGGTATCTTCTCCGTAAAGTAAATCCAACCAATCAAAAAAGAGGGATTTTTGCCGGGTTTTTTCTTGTTCATTGAAAACTTCCGATTGTTGGAGTTTTTCTTTGTCCAATAACTTCTCTATATCCGGAATCTCTATCCGGGGTGAAAAAGGGTCCGGAAGATTACCTGACAATTCAAGGAGTTGCTTTATTCCTTTCATTTGGAGGGAAACGCCCGACATCAGGTAGTCAAACACCAATAAATAAGCTTTTAACTGAAGGGCTTCCATTTTCCGGTGTAGAGGAGAGCTTCCCGGAAGGCCTCTTTCTCCGATCCCGTAACATTCGGGCAACTCGTTCTGAATGGTATGATAGATAAACTCCTTTTTTGAGAAAGCTGCTTTTTCCGGAGTAGGAGTATATTCGGGAAAATTGTCTTTTTTTAACGGGTTTCGGGAAGACGTTGCTTTGCCAAAACGTATTTCTCCCAAATTCTCACACAAATTACGATATCGATGATAACATTTAAACACCGCGGTTCGAAGGCTGTTTTTGTCGGCGTCGGGAGTCGGTTCTATCAGAATAATATAAAGAGCATTTTCTACGGTTACCCGGCAGTTTTTTACTCCTTTTACAGTTCTGA
>DAIQOU010000349.1:0-5367 GCA_036787725.1 Bacteroidales bacterium | reverse complement strand
ACTTTTTATTAAATTCAATTTCCCTATATAACATAGAAGGGAAAGAAATTTATTCAAAAAATATAAAGCAGTATGAATTTATTGTTGATATGAAATCATTTTCCAATGGCATATTTTTAGTGAATATAACAGGTGATAATTACAATAGAACCGTTAAATTTCAAAAGAAATAGCTTGAAAGGGTGGCAAGTGAAACTTGGATAAATTATCAATGACATAGTATCCTTAACTGATAAGGCTGACTAAAAGAGGGATAATTTTAGATGCCTCCTTTTTTGATCGGACATTATCAAGGCATTATTCTCGGAGATAGTTTATTGTATGTATACCGGTTTGCAAGCCGGTATACATACTGACCCGTCTCATTCCCTTCCAAACAAAAACAACTCACTTTTCGTTCGGGCATGATCCATCAATCGTTCCAACTGGGAAATTTTCTCGGGAAATTGGCCGGCAACGTTCAGTTGTTCGGCCGGATCGGAAGAAAGATTATATAATTCCAAGGAGGTGTGTTCGGGCCGGTTTACTTGCAGACGGATTAATTTCCAATTGTTTTTCAACACAGCTTGTTTTCCTCCTTGTTCGTGAAACTCCCAGTAGAGGTATCCGTGTTGGGGCTGTTCTCCGGTGCCGGTAAGTGCGGGAAGGTAAGAGATTCCATCCGATTGATGGGGTACATTTTCTCCTAATAAATCGCATACAGTAGGCAAAAAGTCCCAAAAGGCCGAAATGTGGTAGCTTACACTGCTTTTTTGTATTTTTCCGGGCCATTGCACAATGAACGGGGTACGTATCCCTCCCTCATACAAGTCCCGTTTGGTTCCCCGGAATGGTCCGTTACTGTCGAAATAATCGGGATCGTGTCCGCCTTCGGCATGTACGCCGTTATCGGAAGTAAAAATGATAATGGTGTTTTCCGACAGGCCCTTTTCGTTGAGAAATTCGGTAAGTCGTTGTATGTCTTTATCCAGTCGAGTAACCATAGCTGCATAAGCAGCACGGGGTTCCGCTTGATCTGCATAATGGGAATGAACGAACGGTTTTTCACAAAAACGACCTTCAAAAGGACGGGATTCTTCTTCCGGGACCAACAGATCGGCATGAGGGAGGGTAGGGGTAAGGTAAAGGAAGAACGGACTTTCTTTATTCTCTTCAATAAAGCTTAATGTTTTTTCCTGCAATAAATAAGGAGAGTATACTTCCTTATTCAATTGGATCCTTGTATTATTTTCCCACAGAAAAGCCGGATAGTAACGATGAGCATTGGCTTGTCCCAAATAGCCGAAGAAATAATCAAAGCCGTGCCGGTTCGGATGTCCTTCGGAGTTGGGGCCTCCGAGTCCCCATTTCCCGATGCAGGCGGTTTTATAGTTCTTTCTTTTGAAAATATCGGCAACCGTAATTTCTTCTTTTGTTAACGGGTAGTCATAAGTTTCTCCATTCGGGTAAGAACTTGCTTTATTTCCTCTGATGTAGGTATGTCCTGTATGTTTGCCGGTCAGCAGACAACATCGGGAAGGCGCGCTTACCGTTGCTCCCGAATAATGTTGGGCAAAACGTATGCCGCGCGCAGCCAAGCTATCGATACCGGGTGTTTGTATTTGTTTCTGTCCGTAACATCCCAAATCTCCAATCCCCAAATCATCAGCCATAATGAATATGACGTTGGGGAGACGGTCGGTTTGTTGAGCTACGGTAATAGCTGCCGGTAAAAGAAGAAAAGAGAAGGCTGTTTTTGTTTTCAGCTTATGTGGTTTCATCCGACTGTTATTTATTTTTCAGGTTTATTATTCAATTCGGATCCAATAGATTCCACGCATCGTTTGTTTCCGTCACACAACAAATCTATATTATTTTGAGCCGATTTCCAAATTTAATGATTCTTTGTCTGCATCGGTTGCGGGTGATTGATGCGGGGCGTTTTTCCGGCCGGAAGAGTAAACCGAAAACAGTCTTACATATAAGTTGTATCGATCTTAATCATAAGTCTTCGATATCTTATCGATATTGAGGCTTCGCGCCATGGCATCAAAGATTTCTTTATAAGCTCCGTTTTGTTTGTAAAGATTTTCATGCGTACCGAATTCTACGATTTGTCCTTTTCTCATCACATAAATTTGGTCGGAGTCGATGATTTGTGAAATACTGTGGGAAATCACGATGACGGTCCGGTCTTTTTTGATGGCATCCAAGCTGTTTTTGATCTGTTCGGTCGAAATGGCATCCAGGCTTGCGGTAGGCTCGTCCAAGAATATGATCGGCGGGTTTTTTAAGAACATACGGGCAATGGCGATCTTTTGTTGTTGTCCTCCCGATAAAGAAAGGGCTGAAGTAGCATATCCTTCGGGAAGTGAGATCACTTGTTCGTGGATATACGCTTTTTTAGCGGCCTCTATTACTTCTTCTTCTGTGGCATGGGGATTTCCGTAACGAATGTTTTCTTCAATGGTTCCGTTGAAGATGTGATTTTTTTGCAATACCAGTCCGATATGATCGCGTATATAAGTGGTGTCGTATTCTTGCAGTGATACCCCATCCAGTAAAATTTCTCCCGAGTCGGGCTGGTAAAACTTATCCAATAAATTGATCAACGTACTTTTCCCTGCACCCGACAGTCCGACCAGAGCCGTGATTTTGCCCGGAAGTACAGTCATATTAATATTGTAAAGAGTACGCACTTCATTGTCGGGGTAAGTGAAGTTAAGATCCTTGATCTCAAACTTACCTTGTATCTTGTCCGGTTTGTAAGCACCTGAATCTTCAATTTGGTAATCCGCTTTGAGGATGTTGAAAAAGCTCTCGGAATAGATTAAAGCATCATTCATTTGGTCGTAAATACGATGAAGTTGTCGAATGGGTGCCGATACATTGTTAAATAACATGATATGAAACATAATGGCGCCGATGGTCATCTCTCCCGTCAATACGAAATAAGCGGTAAGAATAATAATGATTACCACCCCGATTTGTTCTATAAAGCTTTTAAGTCCGTCAAAAAGGAAACTGATTTTACGGGTTTTCATTTGTGCATCGGTGAGGCTGTTTTGCAGATCCATTTGTTTGTTTCCTTCAATCCCTTCCCGAATGAATGACTTGATTACCATGATCGATTCCAAAATACCGAGGATGCCCTGGCTTTTATTCTCTCTTAATTCACGTATTTCTCTCCGGGCGCCCCCTAACTTTTGAGCTTGTTTTCGGCTGACCAGATAATAGATCGGCACAATGCACAGACCGACCAGTCCTACATAAAAATTAGCATTAAACATCATCACCAAGGCGACAATGGAATTGGCAAACAAGGGAAGTATATCGATAAAAAAGTTTTGTACCAAACGGGTTAGGCTTTCTATTCCCCGGTCAATACGGGTTTGCAGTTTGCCCGGTTGATTTCCTCCCGAGCTGTAAAAAGCCAGCTTGTAGGTCAGTATCTTTTCAATTACGGATTGAGCCAGGTCTTTGGAAATAAATATGCGTAACTTCTCCCCGTAGAATTTTTGTCCGAATTGGATGAAAGAATTGAGGATTTCTTTGGATAAAAGGATCACGGTAATTGTGATGAGGATGGGCATCCCTTCTTGCAATGCGCGGTGAGCTTCGACCAATCCGTTTATTTCATCGACCGTGTATCTTAATACCCAAGCATTTACTTGTGCAGTTAACGAGCCGATGAAAGTAAGGGTCAACGTTAAAACGACCAGTCGTCTGTAAGGATAGACATATGGCCATAAATTTCTGAAAAGTTGAAAAAGCGACATTATCTCCGGTTTTGGAAATAAAACAAGTCCGTGATTTCTTTTGTTCAATCCGATACCGCTTTTCCCGAAGAAACGGAGGCCGGGGGCCGAACATCTTTACTTGATTCCCGTTCAAATATTTGCAAGTCGAAATAGGGTACGGCAGCAATTAAATGATCAAAAATATCGGCCATAATGTATTCATACGCCACCCATTGGGTGGTATTCGTAAATACATACAACTCAAAGGGAAGCCCGTTTTCGGTGGGCGCCAGTTGGCGAACCATAAGCGTCATGTCCTTATGAGTGCCCGGATGGTTTTGCAGATACCATTCTGCATACTTACGGAACAATCCGGCATTGGTCAAGTTCCGACCGTTGACGGGAATGCTTCTGTCTGCTCCGATTTTCCGGTTGTGATCCTGTATTTCGGCTTGCCGTTCTTCGATATACCGGGTAATTCCTTGTATTCGTTTAAAGAGAGGAATTTCTTCCTCCGGAATATACCGGATGGATGATTGCTTGATAATAATGCTGCGTTTGATCCTTCGACCTCCGGAAGCCTGCATGCCCCGCCAGTTCTGGAATGAATCCGAGATAAGGGAATACGTCGGAAGAGTAGTAATGGTTTTATCGAAGTTTTGTACTTTCACTGTGGTAAGATTTATTTCGATAACATCTCCGTCGGCTCCATATTTGGGAACAGTGACCCAGTCTCCCAGTCTTACAATATCGTTGGTAGTTACCTGAATGCTGGCGACAAATCCCATAATGGAATCCTTAAACATAAGCATCAGTACGGCGGAAGCGGCTCCCATAGCAGCGAAAAATACGGTAGGGGATTTTCCTGTTAAAATAGAAAAGGCGATTACGATTCCAAACAAGCTTAAGGTCAAACGAATCACTTGAAGGTAGCTGGTCATGGGTTTGTGACTGAAAGCCGGCTTTTCTTTTAATACATCGGTTCCGGACTTGATCAGCGACATGATGATTGAAATCGTCAGAAAGACCAGATATACATCGGTAACGGCTATCCCCGGGCGAATGCATACCGGAAAATCGGCAAATATAACCGGAATGGAGTGACGAACCAGCGTATAGGGTAACAACAATGCCAAATAATGAGGAAATTTATTATTTACCAGATGCTTCAGAAAAGAAATGTTGGAAATGAAAGCGATTTTATTTAATCCCATGCGTATCGCTTTACGGGCCAGGTATTGAATCAGAAAAGCTACCGTAACCAGTAGAAAAAGCAAGAAAATCATGTTGATCACTTCGGCCGAGTTGACAGAAAACCAGTCAAGAAGGAGTTTTTTTGTATAGTTGCTGATCCGATGTGCAGAAAGGACTACATTTTCATCCATACCGTTAATTTCCAATATTAATTCATTCCCTTGCAAAGATAATAAAATTATCTCCCGCCCGGTTGCTTGGTTGTTCCTTCCGGAAGACGCCAAGCAGTGGGCAGGAGTTCCTTTCATTCGGAAAAACGCAAACTTGAAAGGATTACAAATGTTGTTGATGTTTCAAAGGCAGACCTCTGTGTTTTTTCCCGGAATCAAATAGTTAGTTGTTTTCCTCTACTTTTTAAACAAATCGTTTCTTCTCTTTGTTCCGGAATTCGAGC
>DAIQOU010000348.1:0-5384 GCA_036787725.1 Bacteroidales bacterium | reverse complement strand
TATAGAGATCTTTTAATAATTTTATTTCAATTGCATATTCTTCGGTTTCTTCCTGTGGAGTTTCCAGAAAAAAAGGTAAGTGATGCAGTAACGGATGATTTATTATCCGTTCGAATGCTTTTATTCCGATGGAACCTTTCCCTATTTTTTGGTGACGATCTTTCCTGCTGTTGAACGGATTCATGCTGTCGTTCAAGTGAATGGCATATAATTTCTTTAATCCTATGATTTGATCGAAATTCAATAAGACCTCATCTAATTGGTTTACAATATCGTACCCCGCATCATATACGTGGCAGGTATCGAGGCAGACTCCTACCTTATCTTTTAATTCGATGCCGTTTATTATTTTTTTTAATTCCTCAAAAGTACTTCCGACTTCACTTCCTTTTCCGGCCATGGTTTCAAGCAGGATAATAGTGGTTTGTTCGGGTCGGATCAGGGAATTGAGGCTTTCGGTAATTTGAACGACTCCGGTTTCCGGCCCTTGTCCGGTATGGCTTCCCGGATGAAAATTATACAACCGGCAGGGCAATAATTCCATTCGCTCCAGATCATCTGCCATCATTTCCCGGGCAAATTTTCGTATTTTAGGGTCGGAAGAACATAAATTAAGGGTATAGGGAGCATGGGCTAAAAGAGGTGCAAAGTTATTTTCTTCTACCAAACCGGTCAATGCACCGGCATCTTTTTTATCAATCGCTTTTGCTTTTCCTCCCCGCGGGTTGCGAGTGAAAAACTGAAACGTATTGGCATTTAATTTCAATGCCTGTTTTCCCATAGCTTCATAGCCTTGGGATAAAGGTAAATGGCAGCCTATATTCAACATGTATTTTATTTTTATTTTATTGTAAGTAAATATACAATAATTATTGATTCAGACTTCTTTATTCAAGCCATCCTCACTTCTTTTTTTTAACAAAAAACACTCTCTTTTTCCTGACAACTTCGTTTTGCAGCAAAATAAAAAACTGTTTGTATGCTTTGGCAAAATACTTGCTGTCGTAATAAAAAAGAGAGTGAAATCAAAAATATGATACACTCTCTCCAACTTATTATGGCAATTTTATTATCGGTCGGTACCGATGACTGTATATTATTTTTTTCCAAAAAGCCCGCCTAATGCTCCCAGTAATCCGCCACCGGTTCCTTTACCCGTAACCGATTCAATAATAGACTCTACATTAAATCCCGGTTTGTTCGGATCCTTTACATTTTTAGAAATCATTCCCATTACGGCCGGTACCAAAAGAGAGGCGACTCCATTGGCTATCGTACTGTTTAATCCTACCTTTTGAACCAAGGCGGAAACCACCGATGATTCGATGCCGGAGGTAAGATTGCTGCCGATTCCGGAAGATGTTGCTCCGCCGCTACCGCCAAATAATCCCGACAATGCCGATAAATTATCCGGAATGAAATGGCCGGCCATTTCTTTTACGATAGTAGAAGTGGCAGTTTGAACGGTTTCTTCTTGTTTTTCGGCAGGAACTCCTGCATTGGAAACCGCTTTTGATGCTTCATCTTTAACTAAATTGATTATACTGTTTAACATGACTTTTTTCTTTTAATTAAATATATAGTTATAACAGCCGGTGCGCTTTTTTGTTCAAATAATAATATTAAAAACCAAAGTCATCTACTTCTTTCTCCTCCACTTCTTCATATATCGGTTTTGAGACCTTTTTATGTTCTTCATTCGCAATAATATAAATAGCTTTTTGAGGAAGTACGGGGCAGATGTATTCACATCCTCCGCAACCGACACAAATGGTCGGATCTATTTCGGGTACACGTAACGAGTCCTTGTAAGGAACCATTTTTACAGCTTGCGTAGGACAGTGTTCGGAACAGGCTCCGCAATCGGTTCCGTCTACGTAGGTAATGCAAAGGTCTTTTTCAAAGTGTACGTAGCCCACTTGTGTAGTTACTTTTTCTTCTTTTGTTAATTTCTGTAATGCTCCGTTCGGACAAATTTCCGAACAAATGGTACATTCATAATTACAATAGGCTTTATCATATACTACATGAGGTTTTAACATATAATTAAAACCGTATTCCAATCCTGCAGGGCGTATTACCTGACTCGGACATTTTACAACACACAAATGACAGGCTGTACATTTTTTTGTGAACGGTTCCAATCCTTGCCCGCCGGGAGGAATGAGAGGAATCTTTTTATTTTTACTTTTTCCGTTTGCCCATGCCGGTAAAATAGAGGAAGTTGCCAGTAAAGTGGCGCCGGTTGCAATGAAATTACGGCGACTGCGTATTTCCTCCGGAGAATCTTGTTGCTGTTGGTTCTTTTTGTTCTTTGTTCCTCCGGGTAAGCTGAATGCATATTTAATACTTCCTTTTTTACAGGAAGAGAGACAATTGAAACAGTTCACACAGCGAGAGGAATCTACTATTCCGGATTTACTGTCGATACATTCCGATTTGCACATTCTTTCGCAATTGCCGCAAGCATTGCATTCCGATCCCAATTGAATCCGGAAGAAAGAATAACGGGAAACCAAGCTCAGTAATCCTCCCACAGGACATAGTGTATTGCAAAACAAACGTCCACGAAACAAAGCTAATCCGGCTAAAACCACAAAAGCAACCAAAGCACCGATAAAAGATAAAATTGTAATGTAATCAATGGAAACATGATAAAGAGAATAATTTTTCAAGCTCATTAATCCGGAAGCCAAAGCATTGTTTCCTAAAATAACGAGAGGACCAAACAGATTGGACGCAATTCGTCCGAAATTACTGTAGGGATCGAGCCATGATAACACACTGTTTAATCCGAGAAAAAAAAGAAGAAAAGCGACTCCTAACAATGCATATCGCACTATATTGGAAGGCTTATGATAAGAATACCATCGTTTTTTCTTGCCCTTTTTTCTTTTTTTTCCTCTTCGGGAAAAACGACTGACCAGATCCTGCAATATGCCGGCAGGACAAATTACAGAACAATAAATGCGTCCAAACAATAAAGTGAGCACTAACAATGCGGCAACGAGTAGCCAGCTTCCCGCCATAATGGCCGGGATTAATTGAATCTTTAGTAATGAGCCGATTGCAGATGAGGACTTATCTGTGAAATTGATAAAATAAAAGAGAATGGGAATAAAGAAAAGGAGTGCGAATAACACCCGCAATCCTTTTAACTTATTAAATTTCATACGTAACCTTTGTTAGATCGATCGGGAAGTGAAAAATTGTAAGCCATGCATTTTCACTCTTTTACGATATCATTTTTATAATTTAATTCGTTTTATATTGAGTTGATCCAAGTTGGTGGTGCCTAATTTCAACGCTTCTCCTTTGGTAATGTGTCCGACGGATGATAACGGCATCTTTTCCACTTGATTAAAGAAACGAAGGGCAGCAGTATCGGTAGCAACTATATTCGGAGATACAATCAGTGTTTTCAATTGAGAAGTATCGGAAACACTTTTACCTTGGGGACCGTTTTGACGCATTACCCGATAAGCATCTACAATATTCAGTACCGGTTTTTTGCTCCATGTACAAATATCTGCAATACACTGTTGAAGATCATTGGAATGAAAATACTTTCTGTCCCAAACAATTCCCATATAGTTTTTCATGGAGATACTCATTTTGGCTCCTCCGTGATTCTTCAATACCGGGACGTTAATCCAGGCATCTGCTTTCAACAATGCTTCATGGATTTTTGCTTTCTTTAGGCTCACCCCATTCGGAAGAGATACTTCTTTATAATATATTTCTTCGTTTCCGGGAAGAATTACTCCTCCGGCCGCTTTTACAGCACTCTCGATTCCGCTTCGTTGATAGCATTTTTGCCAATTATCGCAGGTGTGATCAAAAACGGAGACTTTTTTGGCTCCCGCTTTTAAACAAGCTTGTACTAATGCTTTTATTAATACCGGATTGGTATTCGCTGCAAATTCGGGAGTCCGGTCCCATCCGATATTGGGTTTTATAACTACTTCTTGTCCCTTCTTTATAAATCGACCTATTCCTCCCAAGGCTTCCAAGGCTTTACCCAACATGACGTCCGGCTCACCGCCCATTACGGCAACAATATCGGGAGCTTTTTGTACTGTAATCGTATTATTAAGTAATGCTGCTTGCAGATTGTCAAAGTTCAATGTGAAAGCAGCGCCGGCTAATGCTCCGGCTTTTAGAAATTCTCGACGTTTCATATTATGTCTTTTCTGACTGTAATTATTAAATGATCCAAGGAAATTTGAAACAATCCTCGTCATACAGCGGATAATCCGCTTTTCCGTTTACTGCAAATGTTTTTATCAATTCCGCTCCTTTCAACAAAGCTTTTGCAAAAAATAATGTACTCCCCGTTTTAACACGATCTTCTACCAACAAGATTTTTCGTCCTCGGAATTCAAAATCAATGGGAGCCATCAATTGAGGAGTGTCGTATTTGGGTCGTTGTTGCGAATCTCTCAGATTAATTCTTAGAAGTCGTATTTCCAAATTTAACCGTTGGTTTAATAATGCTGCAGGGATAATACCGCCATTGGCGATAGCAACAATTAAATCAAATTTTTCTTCAAATTGAATAGACCGGAATCGATCCGTAACTTCTTCAAATGTCTTTTCAGGCATTTTTTAATATTTAGAAATCATTTTCAGCAGAAAATAACCACCGATCACTTGGATAAACATGCCCGGAATGCCCATACGGAATTGCTCAAACGCCATGGAAAATCCCGTAATGAATGCTCCCGAAATAACTGTTCCGACCAATTGATAAGCAAGGACAATACAGACAAGTGCCAATACGGATATTTTTTTTGCATACTTAGCTGTTGCAGCTCCCGCAATTGCCAATAATCCCGATTTGACAAGGATAACCGGCAACATTTCGGTTCCCGGCATGGAAAACAAAAGATGGTTAAGTACCGGAGATAAAACAGCAGTCAATAAACCTACTCGGATTCCAAACTTATACGCTGCAATCAGAGTAAAGAAAAAGATTGGCAATAAAGTGTGTCCTCCATTGGGTACAAAATGGCACAATTGAGGCAATAATAAGTTTCCTGCTGCAAAGAGAAGTGCAAATAAATACGTTTTCAATTCGGTATATCCGAATGAATAAAGTTTTATACTAGTATTCATAACCTTAAAAATGTTAAATATGAGATAACAAACATAATGAAATAATTTAAGAAATACGTTTTTGAAAATTCTTTTTTTACATAAATTAATAGTGAAACAATCTCTATTAAGAAACAATAAGAATTGTATTTCTTTTTGGTTTTCAGTACTTATTGGTAAGAAAATTAAGAAGCGAAGACTATCTGAGTCTCATCAACAAAAGGAGCCCGAAACAACCTATTTGTAAAAAAAGAGAATTACTTCAAAGGTATTATCCTGAATAGAAC
>DAIQOU010000347.1:0-5401 GCA_036787725.1 Bacteroidales bacterium | reverse complement strand
TTTCACTTAAAATACTCCCTGTAACGGCACAGCCCGAAGGGGTTTCGCTGCCGCACACATCCGAAAGCGGCACTGAAACAGAAGTAGTAACACAAGTCTCCCCCCATTTAGAAACAGGAATTACTATAAAATCTTGAGATGGACTTCCGTCTTTCTTAAATGAATAGGTATCCGAATCGGCTTTCAGTAATTCACCTGAATTGGCATGCCAATTCAGCACATACTCCGGATTCGGATTTTTAACCACTAAAGTCACCTCAGCTCCTTCACAAGCAGTATAAGTTTGGGATTCCAATTCCGGAATATAAGGTTCGCGTACGGTAACACTCAAAATTCCTTTATCACACTGCGATACCGGTAATCCGTTATCCCGAATAGTATAAGAAATTTGTATTGTTTCTCCGACATTCAAAGGAGCTGTCGCTTGTACATTCACTGTTCCTTCTGCCGCATCGAATGTAACAGCAATTCGGTTTTCCAACGTATTTACCGGACGAGCATCCGAAATACGAATGATCTGGCCTTCATCCGGATCATAATCATTTTCCACTACTTTTACCTTTATGTCTCCTTGAGAACACATAAATGCTTGATCATCCAAAGCTACAGGAGGACGGTTTGTACCTGTCGGGCATACTGCCGGAGCCGTAATACCCGTAGAAAAAGTAAGCATTCCATGACCTGCACCCAAATCGTTTGTGGAAGTTTTACCCAAATTAAACCCGTTTATTACATAAGAAAATCCGCTTTGTCCGATAGCGATATCCGGGGTATGCAATACACCTGCAAAATTTGTGTTTCTTCCATTATTTACATAAATCTTATTATCGGGACCGACCTTCATTCCTCCCCCGTTAGCTGTGGTCCGATGTTGGACAGAACCCACCAAGGTCAAATTCAACGTAACCGGATCAATTCTATATTGGTATAATTTATTATCCGTTTGCCAAGCCGTTGCATAAACGAAAAGGCTTTTAGGAGAGAAACAACTATTATACAGATTGGCAATACCGGAAGTATTCCGAGTCATTTTCTCAATTGTTCCGTTTTCCGCGTCAAAACTCATCAAATAAATATACCCCTGGGGATCGGTCAACGAAAGAAGAGAGCCATCCTTATTGGAACGTAACGAACTGTATCCCGAACTACCAAAAGAGCTTGTCAACGGATAAGAATTAAGCACTGCACTTACGCCGGCAGGAGTTACCTTTCGAATCCGTACTTCTGTTTTCGTATTATATATCAACCAATATTCATTGGAAGTGCCCGAAACCGGTAATAATTCCAATGATTCAGAAACGGTTCCATCCGTTTCCAACCGGTTAGCTCCCGGAGTATTAATCACTCCTCCCGTGCCATCATTTAATGCCATATCAACCTGATAATAATACAATCCTCCCGAGAAATTAACATTTGAGATTGCAAAAAAGAAATATTTATTATCTCCCATATAACAAGCTCCCAGTCCGTCATTAATAGAAGAATGACCTTGGAAATTTCCTCCGGGCATCGGTTCATTGTTGTTGTTATAGATCTGATTGTGCTGCGAATAGAAAATTACATTTCCGCCGCAACTTCCGGCTCCCGTAATGGACAAGGAGTTTTCGGCAGACATCACTTCATTCCTGTCCGGATCTGCTACCGGGTTGTAGTTCCCGGCCCCATCCTGTTCAAACCGAATACCCATTTTTTCTCCAAAATACCAAACCAAATCTGAAAACATATCACAATTTTCAGCTTTGGTAACCGTAAAAGTTACCGTACTTTCATTACAAAGAGAAATAGGAACCCCATTATCCCGAACCGTATACGTAATTTCGATTTGCTCTCCATTCTGTAAATCAGCTTCCGGATTCAACGTCAAAGAAACAGTTCCGGCGTTTACATCAAAAGAAAGAGTTGCTTTGTTCGCATCTCCTGCATTGGTAAAATGAGCTTCGGATAATAATACCACATCATTCGGATTGGGATCGGAGTCATTCTCCAATACTTTTACCGTTACCGTAGAAAACGGACGAATAGTTGCAAGATCCGGTTGAGGAGCAGGAGGCTGATTCGTTCCGGTAGGACAAACAGCAGGGGGAGTCAATCCGGTAGAAAAAGCCAAACAATTGAGATTTATTAAAGACTGAGGTCCTAAATAAAAGCCTTTCGGATTGTATCCGTTCGTTGTTAATGCAATATTGGGATTTTCAATCACTCCAAGATAGGTGCCTTCACTCGTTCCATAGCGCATCATATACAACTTACCATCAGGACCTATTTTCATACCGCTGCCATCTCCTTGATAATTAATGGTAATCACATCTGTCCCGGTCTCGATATCGTATTGTTTCAACGAAGTGGTACCGGTATAAGCTGCCAAATACAAATATTTTTTATTCGGAGAAAATTCCACTCCGTATACGCTGGCAAAAGCAGTTACAGAACCCCGTACAGTAGGTTGTCCGGTATTAATATTAAAATCAATCAGCCGAACGGTTTGAGTGGTAGGACACGCAATAGCCAACATACTGTAATCGCTGTTAGGCTTTAGTTGAAAAGTAACGGTCTGTCCGGTTCCCAGTCCTAACGGAACCGAATACTTCTGTTCACGATTTAATGTTTCCGTTGTATGATTATATGAAATTTTCTCCACTACCAAGTTATCATTGGAAGCCAACCGATAGATCAACCAGTATTGATCAGAAGTTCCCGGGACAGGCGCCAACTCGACACTTTCCGACATACCCGCTGATACGACCTTGATCTCTTTAATCTTTTCTCCAAAACCGGAGTCACCCGACATATTTATCACATGACAATCTAACCCCATGTTAGCTTGCCAATATACATTATTCACGGCAAAAAGTAAATACTTATTTTCACCCACGTAACAAGCAGCCAATCCGTCGGCAACAGAAGTATGACCGTTAAAAGTTCCGCCTTTCATCTGTTCGTGCTTGGCATTATAAATTTTATCAAATGCCGTATAAAAAATAAGGCTTCCTCCACAACCCGGAGCTGAAACCGACAATGAATTTTCCCACGAATAGACCCGGGATTCTCCTGTTTTATTGGTAGCAACTTTCTTTCCCGCTCCATCGTCTACAAATACAATGCCGGCAGATTTTCCCTCCGTTGAAGAAGCTGCAAGATTTTGCCCAAAATACCACACATCATCCGTAAACATATCGCAAAATTGAGCAGAAGCATTATTAAAGGCGCCCCCCAACAATAAAACGGCAATAAAATATTTTACCGAACGACGTTTTCCGAATACCCATTTACAAATTCCAAAAGCACCCGCTAAAAGAGCCAATACCACCAATCCGTCATGGACAGGAAGTCCTCCTATCGGATCTCCACCGGGACCATACAAGGCCAATTGGTCCGCATGTTGGGACTGAATCTCTTCTCCAAACGGAGAATGAACCACTCCTGTCGGATCGGAATACAGTTCCGATCCTTCAATGCCCTTCCCTTCGCCGAAAGGATCCATTCCGAAAACAGAACCGGCTCCCATAAACGAAAAGCAAACTAAAAAAAGAAGTACGTTTTTTACCATCGTTATAAAATTACAATTAACACTAAACTCTTGAACGCATTATATCTGAAGAAACAAAATTACAAAAAAAGGCCGGAAGAACACTTGCTTAAGACAAATGTTCAATAATATTTAACGAACAACCAATAACTTATATCTATAATATGGTGAATTTAGCAAATTTAAGCAGCAATTGCTTTTTACCGAAGCTTTCAAATACCACCGTAGCTTTGGCATTTTCCTTGGCTCCTTCCAAAAAAACCACCTCTCCGGCTCCGAAACGTTCATGCATAATTTTCGATCCTATGTGCAGATCACCGATTCGCGACACGGAAGCAGACAGCTCCGTATTAGTTTTGATTCTTGTTATTTTAGGTGTTTCTTTCTGCCGGAATTCATTTTCCCACGGTTTTTTCATCGGTTTTTCTTCCTCCGGATCTCCCCATCGACTTCTTTTTTCTTCCCGAAAACCCGGCAAGAAAGCGTCTTTCGGAATATTAAGAAAAGCTACATCAATATCGTTCAAAAAACGGCTGGGGGATTGCATTCGGGACTGTCCGTTGTAAAAACGACTTTTGGCATACGATAAAACACAATTATCTTCCGCACGTGTAATGGCGACATAAAATAAACGTCTTTCCTCCTCAATTTGTCTCGGATCGTTTTTAGTCATGGAAGACGGAAATAAATCTTCCTCTAACCCGACAACAAAAACATTTTTAAATTCCAACCCCTTAGCCGAGTGAATGGTCATCATCGTTACCACATCCGACTCTCCTTTCTCCATATCCTGATCTGTCATCAAGGAAATTTCAGCTAAAAAATCCGACAGCGTTATACCTTCAATGTCCTCTTCCCGACGCGTAGAAACAAAGGTGTACAAACTGTTTACCAGTTCTTCTATATTTTGAATTCTGCTTAATCCTTCCGGCGTTTTATCCTTATATAACTCCGAAACCAGATTAGCACTTCGAATAATATGATCTCCGATTTCATACGCATTCATTAATTTATTTTTTTCCAAGAAATCGTTTATCATATCTTTAAATCCGGAGATCTTTTTCCCGGTACCCGCATTAATCTGCAAATTATAAGCAAGGGGATCCAAAATTACCGTCCATAAGCTTACTCCGTGCGCAGATGCAGCTCCGGAAATCTTATTCAATGTTGTATTTCCGATTCCGCGCGCAGGATAATTTATAACTCTTTTTAAAGCCTCTTCATCATGCGGGTTAGTAACCATCCGAAAATAAGAAATTACATCTTTAATTTCTTTCCGTTGATAAAAAGACAATCCTCCGTATATGCGATACGGTATATTCCGTTTACGCAATGCTTCTTCAAAAATACGACTCTGTGCATTTGTTCGATAAAGGATAACAAAATCGGCATGGTTATATCGATGTAACATTCTCATTTCCGAAATACGGGCAGCAACAGCATACCCCTCTTCATAATCCGAATAAGTAGGAATTAATTGAATTTGTTCTCCTTCCGGATTACGAGAATATACATCTTTATGAATTCTGTTTTTATTTTTAGCAATCAGTGAATTTGCAGCATTTACAATAGTCTGTGTAGAACGGTAATTTTGTTCCAACTTAAATAATTTACTTTCCGGATAGGTATTTTTGAAGTTCAGAATATTATCGATATTCGCTCCCCGAAATGAATAAATACTTTGTGCATCATCCCCAACCACTGCTACCCGATGGTGGTCGGCAGCCAGTAAGCGAACAATTTCATGCTGAACCGCATTCGTATCCTGGTACTCATCTACCAATACAAATCGAAATTGATTCCGATATTTCAAGCTTACATCGGGAAATTTTTCAAACAAAAGATAGGTATACAACAATAAATCATCAAAATCCA
>DAIQOU010000346.1:0-5405 GCA_036787725.1 Bacteroidales bacterium | reverse complement strand
AAATACTCAAATAAAATTACACTATGGAAATTAAAGAATTAAAACCTTCGGGGATATGGACTTATTTTGACGAAGTTACAAAAGTTCCGCGTCCTTCCAAAAAAGAAAGTAAAGTTATTCAATATTTATTGGATTTTGCTCGACAACATAATTTAGAAGCGGAGAAAGATGAGGCCGGAAATGTTTTAATCCGAAAAAAGGCTACTCCCGGAAAGGAAAATTTAGAAACGGTCATTCTTCAGTCGCATATGGATATGGTATGCGAAAAAAATAAAGAGGTTGAGTTTGATTTTGAAAACGATCCGATTCAAACATATATTGATGACGGCTGGGTTAAAGCTAAAGGTACTACCTTGGGGGCAGACGATGGGATAGGGGTTGCTGCTCAATTGGCAATATTGGCTTCGGATAATATTGAACATGGAGCATTGGAGTGCTTATTTACAGTGGATGAAGAAACCGGATTGACAGGAGCTTTTTCTCTTAAGAAAGGATTTTTAACCGGAAAGGTATTGATTAATTTGGATACCGAAGAAGAAGGAGAGTTTTATGTCGGTTGTGCCGGCGGTAAGAATACCATTGCTACTTTTACTTATCAAAAAGAACAAGTTCCCGATAATTATTTCTGGTTCAAAGTGGAAGTTAAAGGGCTAAATGGAGGTCATTCGGGTAGCGAAATTCATTTGGGGCTTGGCAATGCCAATAAAATATTGACTCGTTATTTATCGGATCTGGCTCAGCACGGAGAGGTGTTATTATCTAAAATCGACGGAGGTAACTTAAGTAATGCCATCCCGCGCGAAGCCGTTGCTGTTGCAGGTGTACCTTCTTCTTTAAAAGAAAAGACACGCTCTCTTCTTAATATATTGCTTGCAGAAGTAGAAGCCGAATTGAAAGGAGTAGATGATCGGATAACTCTTACATTGGAATCAGTTGAAACGCCGGCTTTTTGTGTCGATAAAAAGACCGGATACCGATTATTAAATGCTTTGTATGCATGTCCTCATGGGGTGATGGGAATAAACCGAGATGCTAAAGCGAAAGGAGAAGATTTGGTAGAGACTTCTACAAATTTGGCTTCCGTGAAGATGAAAGAAGAAGACAAAATCGTAGTAACTACCAGTCAAAGGAGTTTTTCCAATTCATTAAAGATCGATACAGCCAATATGGTAACGGCTGTTTTTACCTTGGCCGGTGCAAAAGTGGAAGGAACGGACGGTTATCCTGGGTGGAAGCCCAATTATAATTCTCAAATATTGCTCATTGCCGAAAAAGTTTATTCTGATTTATATGGAAATAAACCAATAATCAAGGCTATTCATGCCGGTTTGGAATGTGGTTTGTTTTTAGAAAAATATCCTTATCTGGATATGATCTCTTGTGGTCCTACTATCAAAGGAGCTCACTCTCCGGATGAAAAATTGGAGATAGTAACGGTTGAGAAATGGTGGAAATTGTTGATCGAATTATTAAAAAACATTCCTGTAAAATAAAAGAAGATACGATTCGTTAATATAAATGCATAAGGTTCGTACTTTAATACGAACCTTGTATTTATTAATTTGACGTTTGTTATGAATGAGTTACAGTATCGGTTGGTGGGTTTTGCAATAGGAATGATGCTTATTTTTTCTTTTTTTTCTTGTGAAAAAGATTTTGATGATTATTCTAACAATACAAATCATATTCTTTCTTTTTCTACCGATACACTTTCGTTTGATACTATTCTTTCCACGATCGGAACTTCTACTCATCGATTCATGGTTTATAATAAAAATGATAAACCGTTGAACATATCTTCTATTGCGTTGGATAGCGAAGGGAAAAGCGGTTTCAGAATGAACGTGGATGGATTGAAAGGTACGCTTATCCAAAACGTAGAAATTGGAGCCAAAGACAGCTTATATGTATTTGTAGAAGCTACTCTGTCCGAAAATGAGGAGAATAGTCCGATAAAGATCAATGATTATATTACCTTCACAACGAATACGGTGCAACAGAAGGTGGTGTTGGAAGCTTACGGGCAAGATGTTTTTATTTGGAGAGGAAAAATTATTGAAGAAGATATGATCTTGGCTCAAGAAAAACCTTATTTAATTTATGATAGTTTGCTTATTAAAGAAGGTGTTGAATTGACGATTCCGGAAGGAACTGTTTTCTATTTGCATGATAAAGCTGAGATTAAAGTTTATGGAACAATAAAAGCAAAAGGCACAATCCATAATCGGATTATTTTTCGAGGCGATCGTCCCGATTATCTTTTTTCTGCATTACCGTACGATCGGATTCCCCGTCAATGGGGGGGGATTTATATTGCTCCCGAGAGCTATGATAATGAACTGGAATATATAGAAATAAGAAACGGAACTTATGGTATATTTTGTGAAGAAGCACAGCCGGAGCGTTTGAAGTTAAAAATGAAAAATTCCGTTTTGAAAAATTCCTATTCTTCTTTATTTTCTTCCGTCAACTGTTGGATAGAAGCCGAAAATTGTGAGATTTCTAACGCCGGGGAAGCTTTACTTTACTTAGTAGGGGGGAAATACGAGTTTACCCATTGTACCATGGCCAATTATATGAATTGGGGAAGCTATTTTAATAATTGGACTACCCAAGGAAAAACCCTTATCCTTACCAATTATCAAACCGATTCGGTGGGAAAGAAAATATATTTTCCTTTGGAGAAGGCTGATTTTTATAATTCTATAATTTATGGTAACAGGTATCGCGCTTCTTATGTGACCATACCCGACACTATTAATTCAACATTTAATTATCAGTTTCAGAATTGTCTTTTGTATGCGGACAGCGCCAAAATCTATAAAAATACAACTAAGTGTATCTTTAATAAAGAACCTGTTTTTTTGAATATTAACAGGAACCCTGACCAAACCTTACGACCTGAATTCATTTTTGATTATCGCCCGGACTCTGTGTCTCCGGCTAGAAATGCAGCCGATCCGTTTATCTCGGCTCAACTTCCGGCAGATATAAACGGGATATCTCGGTTTACAGATGATAAACCGGATATAGGGGCTTATGAATGGGTTCCGCAGAATGAATAATTATGAGAAAATTTTGTTTTGTTTTTTTATTCTTTTCTTTGTTTTTATCAACCGGGAAAGGGCAGTCTCCTTTTCGGATTATGTTTTATAATGTAGAAAATCTTTTTGATACAGAGGACGATCCTCAAACGAATGATAATGAGTTTTTACCTCAAGGTACAAGGTATTGGAATTCGAAAAGATATCGTAATAAGCTCAACAATATCTCTAAAGTAATTACTTCACTCGGAGAATGGGAAAGCCCGGCTTTGATCGGGATGTGTGAAGTGGAAAATGAAAAAGTAATGAATGATTTGATTACTTACTCTCCATTGAAATCGCAACAATATCGTTATGTTATTACTGAGAGTAAAGACCAACGAGGGATTGATGTGGCTTTAATGTATCAAAGAGATCGATTTCGTTACATCAAACATGAAGCTCTTCAAGTTACTTTCCCTAAAGAGCCGAGTAAAAAAACTCGTGATATTTTGTATGTTTCCGGGATGGTTCTTTCCGGAGATACATTAGATATATTTGTTTGTCATTTTCCATCTAGGAGGGGAGGTGAACTTGCATCTGAAGAGAATCGTGTGATGGCTGCTTCTATTGTTCGTTCACATGTTGACAGTTTAATGAGTATTCGCAGAAATGCATATATTGTAATTATGGGTGATTTTAACGATGAGCCTTCCAATAAGAGTATTTCCGGAATATTAAACGCTCAACCTGTGGGCAGGAAGGAGGTAGGGATGTCTGACTTTTATCTTTATAATCTTTTTTCGAAATTTGAGAACAGTGAAGCCGGAGGCTCTTATAAATTCAGACGACAATGGAATATGCTGGACCAGATTATTGTTTCAAAAAAATTATTGGATAATGAGGGAACGTTTTATGTGTTGCCCGACAAAGCTGCTATTTTTAAACCTGATTTTTTATTAACAGAAGATAAAACACATGGAGGAAAACGCCCCAAAAAGACATATCACGGTATAAAATATGAAGGGGGTTTTAGCGATCATTTGCCCATATGGGTGGATTTTATTATAAGAAAAACATTTCACTAAACTTGTGAAATGTTTTTGATTGTACATGCGGTGAGACTCGAACTCACACGGACCTGCGTCCACTACCTCCTGAAAGTAGCGTGTCTACCAATTTCACCACGCATGCATAAAAAGAAAGAATACTACTTCGTGACAAAAGTAATAAAAGGTCGATAACAAAGCAAACAACCACCAAATAATTTTATTAAGTTTTTTATGAAAAAATAAATCATAAGAGAAAGATATTGATTTGCAATATACAATTATATAAAATTTTCTTTTTACGTGTTAGTTGGTTTAATTCTAAAAAACATTAAATTACAATTCTTCTTTTGTATTCTATCAAGAGAAAAATTACTTTTGTATTTTAATCTGGAGAAGTAGTTATGAAAAATAAACAAACTTTATGGATTATAATTGTTGCAGTATTGGCTGTTTTTATTGGACTCGCCATCTTTTATATTATGCAGCAACGGAAGTCAATGGATCAGTTGGTTCAGCAATTTGAACTGGATAAAGAAGAATTGGCGGATGAATATAATCAATTGTCTCTTCAATACGAAGGATATAAATTTTCGATCAATAATGATTCATTGGTTTTTAAGTTGGAACAGGAACACGTTAAAGTTCAGCGATTAATGGAAGAATTACGTACTGTAAAATCAACCAATGCAAAAAGAATCGGTGAACTTAAAAAAGAATTGGAAACTCTTCGAGCTATTATGAGAGGATATGTGCAAGAAATCGATTCTTTAAATAGAGTAAATCAACAGCTAACCGCAGAAAAGGAAGAAGTAACTCAAAAATACAAACAGGCTTCTCAAACGGTCTCTCAATTGTCGCAAGAAAAAGAACATTTGAGTGAACGTGTTACTTTGGCTTCTAAATTGGATGCGGGCAATATTGTAGTCTCCGGAATCACTTCGAAAAATAAGCCTACCAATAAGATAAAGAAGATGGACCAAATAGCCATCAGTTTTACCATTAATAAAAATATAACTGCTCCTACGGGGGAAAAAATGATTTATATTCGTATTCAGAAGCCCGATGGTGATATTTTACTTAAAAGTAGAGGAAATACATTTGCTTATGAAAATAAGGAAATCAATTATTCCAGTAAACGGATGATTGAATATACCGGAGAGGAGATCCCGGTAACCATTTATTGGAAAATTGAAGAATATTTATCCCCCGGAAATTATAGAGTGGATATTTTTGGAGATGGTAATCTAATAGGACAACGATCGTTTCCTTTAGAAGATTAATTTTATTTACTTGTTTTTCAGTGTTTTGTTATTTTGTGGGCGTATTTTGA